>DATBIS010000112.1:0-35590 GCA_036556805.1 Actinomycetota bacterium
GAGAAGGGGTTCGAGGAGGCGCGCGCGGGCGCGGCCGCGACGTTCCCGTTCTCGGACGGCGTGATCCCCACGGTGCTCGACCCATCGCTGGCGCCCGAGGGTGCGCACGTCGTCTCGCTGTTCACGCAGTGGGTGCCGCACACGTGGTCGTCGGAGCCGCACCGGGAGGAGCTCGAGGCCTACGCCGACCGGGTCGTGCAGGCCTACGACGAGGTCGCGCCCGGGTTCAAGGATTCGGTGATCGCGCGGCAGGTCCTGGGGCCCTACGACATGGAGACCGAGTGGGGCCTGATCGGCGGCAACATCTTCCACGGCGAGCTGTCTGCGGATCAGCTGTTCCACATGCGGCCGGTGCCCGGCTACGCGGACTACCGGACGCCGATCCGGGGCCTCTACCAATGCTCGAGCGCCACGCACGCCGGCGGCGGTGTGTGTGGCATCCCCGCCTACAACTGCGTGCGCGAGATCCGCAGGGACCGCCGACGCCGGAGGAACCGCCGATGAAGGAGCCGTTCTCGTTCACGTTCTACACCGCCACCTGGTACCGGAAGTCGCCGTACTGGCAACGGACGGTCGAGGCCGGCTGCACGAGCTGGGACCTGTACAACCACATGCTGATCCCGACGCTCTACGACGACGACGAGAGGGAGTACTGGCACCTGCTCGAGCACGTCACGCTGTGGGACGTCGCGGTCGAGCGGCAGGTCGAGGTCACCGGGCCCGACGCGGCGCGGTTCGCGCAGCTGCTCACGTGCCGCGACCTGTCGGCGTGCGAGGTGAACCAGTGCAAGTACGCGCCGATCATCGCGCCGAACGGCGGCATCGTGAACGACCCCATCCTGCTGCGTCTGGGGACCGATCACTTCTGGTTCTCGCTCGCGGACTCGGACGCGCTGCTGTATTGCCTCGGCGTGCACGCGTTCGCGGGCCTCGACGTCGAGCTCCGGGAACCCGACGTCTCGCCGCTGCAGGTGCAGGGCCCGCGGTCGAAGGACGTCATCGGCAAGCTCTTCGGCAACGAGGTGCGCGACCTCCGCTACTACTGGTGCTGGCAGGGCGACCTCGACGGCATCCCGGTCGTCGTGTCGCGAACGGGGTGGACCGGCGAGGTCGGCTATGAGATCTACCTCCGCGACGGCTCGCGCGGACTGGACCTCTGGGACGCGGTGATGGAAGCCGGTGCGCCGCATGGGATCCGCGCCATCGCACCGAGCGACCAGCGGCGCCTGGAGGCGGGCATCTTCAACTACGGCAACGACATGGGCATCGAGGACACGCCGCTGCACGTGACGGGGATGGAGCGGCTGGTGGAGCCCGCGGCCGAGTACATCGGGAAGCCGGCGCTCGAGCGGCTGGCGGCGGAGGGCGTCGACCGGAAGCTCGTGGGCATCGAGATCGGAGGCGAGCCGATGCGGATGTGGCTGGAGGACTTCTGGCCGGTGCGCCCGGCGGCGGACGGCGAGGTCGTCGGCAGGCTCACGAGCGCCGCGCGCTCTTTCCGCCTCCAGAAGAACATCGGCTACGCGTGGGTCCCGATCGCGCTCGCCGAGGCGGGCACCGCGCTCACGATCGGTTCGCCGGACGGGCCACTCCCCGCGACGGTCGTGCCGCTGCCGTTCTGGGACCCCGCGAAGGACGTGCCGAAGAGCTAGGGCGCCTACCGTTCGTCAGTCCGCGCGGCGTAGGCTCCCGGCGAGCCGACACCGAGGAGGGCCGTCCGTGGCGTCCGAGACCTTCACGTTCTACATCCAGCCCTGGTATCGCAAGTCGCCGTACTTCGAGGCGACCAAGCGGCACGGGTGCCGCAGCTGGGGACTGTACAACCACATGCTGCTGCCGACGCTCTACGAGGACCCCGTCACCGAGTACTGGGCGCTGCTGCGCGACGTCACGGTGTGGGACGTCTCGGTCGAACGATGCGTGGAGATCACCGGCCCCGACGCGTTCGAGCTCACGAACCTCATCACGTGCCGGGACCTCACCGCGTGCGCGGTGGGGCAGTGCAAGTACGTGCTGCTCACGGCCGCCGACGGCGGCATCGTGAACGACCCCGTGCTGCTGCGCCTGGGGGAGGACCACCTCTGGCTCGCGCTCGCCGACTCCGACGCGCTGTTGTACGCGGCGGGCGTCGCGGCGGGCCGAGGCCTGGACGTCACGATCCGTGAGGCCGACGTCGCGCCGATGCAGGTGCAGGGCCCCAAGTCGAAGGACGTCGTGCGAACACTCTTCGGCGATCGGATCGCGGACCTTCGCTACTACTGGTGTGCCGAGGCCGACCTCGACGGCATCCCCGTCGTCGTGTCGCGCACGGGATGGACGGGCGAGGTCGGCTACGAGATCTATCTGCGCGACACCGCGCGAGGCGACGACCTCTTCGAGGCCGTGCTGCAAGCGGGCGAGCCGCACGGCATCCGCGTGATCGCGCCGAGCGAGGCGCGACGCATCGAGGCCGGCATCTTCAACTACGGCTCGGACATGCGGGTCGAGGACACCCCGCTGCACGTCTCCGGACTGGAGAGGTTCGTCGAGCTCGGCCAGGAACAGGACTTCATCGGGAAGGCCGCCCTTGCGAAGCTCGCCGAGTCCGGCGTGGACCGGAAGCTCGTCGGGATCGAGATCGGCGGCGACCCGATGATCGACGAGGGCGCGCTGAATGACTTCTGGCCGGTGCACGCGAATGGCGAACGAGTCGGCCGCGTGACCGCCGGCGCGTGGTCGCCGCGGCTCGAACGCAACGTCGGCTACGCCTGGGTTCCGATCTCGCTTGGGGCCGAGCGGACGGCCCTCGAGGTTCATTCGTCGGCAGGTCTCCGCGACGCCACCGTCGAGCGGCTGCCGTTCGTCGACCCGAACAAGGAGATTCCGAAGGGCTGACGGTAGGCTGGCGCCCGTGAGCGAGCCCGCTTCCGTCAGCTTCGATCGCGCCGCCGAGTTCTACGACCGAACGCGTCGCACCGACGAGGCCTCGATCGCCGAGACGCTCGACCTCCTCGAGGGCGAGTTCCGGGGCCGAACCCGGGTCCTCGAGATCGGCGTTGGTACCGGCGCAGTCGCGTTGCCGCTCGTCGCGCGCGGCATCGCACTCACGGGCATCGACCTCGCCCTGCCCATGATGCAGAAGCTCGTCGAGAAGGCGGGCGGCCATCCGCCGGTGTCGCTCGCGCAGGCGGACGCCACGCGGATGCCGTTTCGCGACGGCTCCTTCGAGGGCGCCTATGGCCGGTGGGTCCTGCACCTGATCCCGGCCTGGCGAACGGTCGTGAGCGAGCTCTGCCGCGTCGTGGGCGCGGGCGGGACGATCCTCCTCGAGCCCGGTGGGCATCGGGGCCGATGGGCGCCGGTGATGACGCGCGTCCTCGAAGAGGTGGGACCCGAAGCCGGCTTCGTCGGCTACGACGGACGCAGCGGCTTCGATCTGCTCGACGAGGTCTTCCGGGCTCAGGGCGCGGCGCCCCGCGACGTGCCCGGAATCACGATGCCCGGCTCGGGCAGCCTCCGGGAGTTCTTCGAGGAGGCGGGCGCGAAGAGCTACTCCTGGACGTGGAAGGTCCCCGACGACGAGCTCAGGGCGGGCCTCGAGCGCGTCCGGACGTGGGCAGAGCAGGAGTACGGTGACCTCGACGCCCAGTTCGAGCAGGACGTCACGCTCGCCTGGCGCGCGTACGACCTTCGATAGAGCTTGCGGATCCCGCCCTCGCGTCGCATCATCCTCGCCCGGTATTCTGAAGCGCACCCTCCGTAGGACGAGGGGCGGAGGAGGACCCGTGCCGATCACCGAGGTCGAACAGATCTGGATGGACGGCGCCCTCGTGCCCTGGGGCGAGGCGAAGATCCACGTGCTGAGCCACGCCCTGCACTACGGCAGCGGTGTGTTCGAGGGCATCCGCGCCTACGAGACCCCCCGTGGGGCGGCCGTCTGGCATCTCGACGAGCACCTGAAGCGCCTCTACCGCAGCGCGAAGCTCTACCACCTGGAGATCCCGTACTCGATCGAGGCGCTCGTGCAGGCCACGAAGGACGTGATCCGCGCGAACGGGCTGAACGCCTGCTACGTGCGACCCCTGGTCCTGCGCGGGTACGGAGAGATGGGCGTGAACCCGCTGCATGCGCCGGTGAACGTGGTGATCGCCGTGTGGCCGTGGGGCGCCTACCTCGGTGAGGAGGCCCTGGAGCGGGGCGTTCGCATCAAGATCGCGAGCTGGCGCCGCAACTCCCAGAACTCGCTTCCCGCCGCGGCGAAGGCGACGGGTCAGTACATCAACTCCGTGCTCGCGAAGATCGAGTCGCTGAAGGCCGGCTACGACGAGGCCGTCATGCTGAACGAGGCCGGCCACATCACCGACGGCTCGGGAGAGAACGTGTTCATCGTGCGCGACGGCGTGCTCTCGACGCCGCCGACGCAGGCCGGCTGTCTCGACGGGGTCACCCGCAACGTGGTCATCACGGTCGCGCGCGACCTCGGCTACGTCGTGAAGGAGGAGAACCTGGTGCGAACCGACATCTACAACGCCGACGAGTGCTTCTTCACGGGCACCGCGGCCGAGATCACGCCGATCCGCGAGGTCGACGACCGCACCGTCGGCGAGGGCCACCGGGGTCCCGTCACGAAGGAGCTGCAGGGCGCGTTCTTCGCCGCCACCAAGGGCGAGAACGACAAGTACTCGGCCTGGCTCACCTACGTAGCCGACTGATGGCCGCCGACTCGGAGTCTCGCTACCGCCTTCCCAGGACGGTCGTCCCCTCTCGGTACGACCTCGTCCTGGAACCCGATCTGGGCGCCGCCACGTTCTCGGGAGTCGTCGACGTCGTCGTCCGCGTGAGCGAGCCGGTCACCGAGGTCGTGCTGAACTCGCTCGATCTCGAGATCGACCCGGGCTGGCTCTCCTCGAACGGACGCCGCGTGGAGGTCCAGGAGGTCCGGTTCGACGAAGAGGCGCAGCGCGCGCACCTGGAGCTCCAGGCGCCGGCCGAGCCGGGAGACTGGACGCTGCACCTCGATTTCCGCGGCACGTTGAACGACAAGCTCGTCGGCTTCTACCGCTCCACGTACCAGGACGGCGATCGTCGGCCGTCGGTGATCGCCACCACGCACTTCGAGGCCACCGACGCGCGGCGTGCGTTCCCGTGCTGGGACGAGCCCGACCTGAAGGCCGTGTTCGGCGTGACGCTCGTCGTCGGCGACGGGCTGAGCGCGATCTCGAACGGCCCCGAGGTGGAGCGCGAGCAGCTGGACGGCCGCGCGCGCGTGCGCTTCGCGGACACGATGCCGATGTCGACGTACCTCGTCGCCTTCGTCGTGGGGAAGCTCGAGCTCACCGAGCCGCTCGAGGTCGACGGCGTTCCGACCCGCGTCGTGCACCCGCCGGGCAAGGGCGACCTCACGGCGTTCGCGCTCGACGTCGGCGCGCACTCGCTGCGCTTCTACGGCGAGTACTACGGGATCGCGTACCCCGACCGGAAGGTGGACCACGTCGCGATCCCCGACTTCGGCGGCGGCGCGATGGAGAACCTCGGCTGCATCATCTACCGGGAGTCTGCCCTGCTCATCGACCCGGACAAGGCCACGATCGACGAGGAGCGCGACGTCGCGGAGACCGTGGCGCACGAGCTCGCGCACATGTGGTTCGGCGACCTCGTCACGATGCGCTGGTGGAACGGAATCTGGCTGAACGAGGCGTTCGCGACGTTCATGTCTCAGCTCGCCGTCGACGACTACCGCCCGGACTGGGAGGTCTGGAACCTGTACGCCCGGTACAAGACGCACGCGCTCGACGTCGACTCGCTCGACAGCACGCGTTCGATCGAGTACCCGGTGCACTCGCCCAACGACGCGAACGGGATGTTCGACACGCTCACGTACCTCAAGGGGGGCGCGATCCTGCGCATGCTCGAGCAGTACCTGGGCGCCGATCGGTTCCGCGACGGCATCCGCCGGTACCTCGCGAGGCACGCGCATGGCAACACCGAGACGCACGACCTGTGGGATGCGCTCGAGGAGGAGACCGGCGAACCGGTGCGCCGCATCATGGACGCCTGGATCTTCCAGGGCGGCCACCCGCTGATCACCGTCTCGGCCGAGGACGGCGCCGTACGGTTCGCCCAGCGCCGGTTCCTTCAGTCGGGGGGCGAGGATCCCACGACGTGGCCGACGCCGATGCTCGTGCGCCAGACGGCGGGGGGCCGGACCCACACCGACACGGTGCTCGTGGAGGCCGGAGGGACGACGGTGCCGCTGCTCGGGCCCGACGCGGTCGTGATCGCGAACGCGGGCGGCCACAGCTTCGTGCGCACGCTCTACGACGACGAGCTGCAAGGACGCCTCATGGGCGTCCTCACGAGCGAGCTCTCGGCGCTCGAACGCTACGGGCTCGTGGACGACGCATGGGCAGCCGTGTGGGCGGGGAGCGCGTCGGCCGCCTCCTTCCTCCGACTCGCCGAGGGCTTTTCCGACGAGACCGACGTGCCCACCTGGCAGCTGATCCTCACGGGGCTCGGATGGTTCGATCGCTTCGTGGAGGGCGAGCACCGCGAACGGCTGCGCGAGTTCGTGCGGACGCTCGTGCGCCCCGGCCTGCAGCGGCTGGGCTGGGAGGAGCGCGGCGGAGAGCCGGACCTCACGCGGCTGCTCCGCGGCGAGCTGCTTCGGAGCCTCGCCGTGCTCGGCCGCGACCCCGAGGCGCAGGCGCAGGCCCGAGAGCTCGAGCTCGAGGCGACCTCGGGGGAGCACGTGGACGCGCACCTCGCGGCGGCCGCCGTGCACATCGTCGCCACGATCGGGGGATCCGACGAGTACGAGCGGTACCGCGACTCGGCGAAGAGCCTCCCCACGCCCCAGGAGCAGCTGCGGTACCTCTACGCGCTCGCCGCGTTCCCGGAGCCCGGCCTGATGGACCGGACGCTCGAGGCCTGCCTCTCCGACGACGTGCGCACACAGGACGCGCCGTATCTCCTCGCGCGAGCTCTGATGAACCGCGATCTCGGCGAGCGCGTGTGGGCGTTCGTGCGCGACCACTGGGAGGAGGAGACCGGGCGCTATCCGGAGTCGAGCATCATCGGGCTCGCGTCGTGCGTGCGGTTCCTCACGTCGCCCGCGGCGGAGGCCGACGTCGCCGCGTTCTTCGCCGAGCACGAGATCCCGCAGGCGAAGCTGACGCTTCAGCAGACCCTCGAGCGCCAGCGCAACGCGGTCGCGTTCCGCAAGCGCGTCACCCCCGAGCTGGAGGCCTACTTCAGCTCGTCGTGAGGTCGGCGGGGTCGGTGTTCGCCCCGCAGATGACGGCCACGACCCGCTCGTCGGGGTCGGGCGCGTAGGCGTGCGACAGCAGCGCCGCGACCGGCGCGGCGGCGCCCGGCTCCGCGACCAGGTGCACCTCGTCCCACAGGCGCCGCCGCGCCTCGACGATCGCCTCGTCGGTGACCGTCACGACGCGCTCGACGAAGCGCTGGGCGATCTCGAACGAGATGGTGCCGAGTCGGGCCGCACCGAGTGCGTCGGCCGCTACGCCGCCGACCTCGACGTCGACCGGCATCCCCGCCGCGAGCGCCGAGGTGAGCGTGGGACAGCGCTCGGGTTCCACGCCGACCACGCGCACGTCGTTCGCGAACCACGCGGCGATGCCCGCGATGAGCCCACCGCCGCCCACCGCGACCAGCACGGTGTCGATCGCCTGCGTCTGCTCGGAGAGCTCGAGCCCGATCGTGCCCTGCCCGGCCACGACCTCCGGCTGGTCGTAGGGATGCATGAACAGCGCGCCGATCTCCATCGCGCGCTCCTCGCACGCCGCGGCCGCGTCGGCGTAGTAGCCCGGCACGACGTGCACGTCGGCGCCGTACTCCCGGATCCGCGCGATCTTCACGGCCGGCGATGTGTCGGGCACGAAGATCTCGGCCCGATGCCCGAGCTGGTGCGCGGCGAACGCGACGGCGAGACCGAAGTTCCCCCCGGAGGCCGCGAGCACGCCCGTCTCGTCGACGTCGGCGGAAAGCATCCGGTTGAACGCGCCCCTCGGCTTGAACGATCCCGTGTACTGCAGCAGCTCCAGCTTCAACACGAGCTCGCCGGGAACGCCGCCGAGCGCGAAAGGACCGAGGTCCTGCACGGGGGTCTTGCGCACCCGCCCGAGGATCCGTTCGGCGGCCGTCTCCACGTCGAACCGGGTGATGGAGGGCGGCTCCATGCCCGGAGCCAGGACGTTCATGTCCGCATCCTGCCACCCGCCTCGACGCGGCGCGAGCCCGCCTTGACAGGCCGAGGGGCCGCTCCTACGGTTCGGTAGCGAACGATCCGGGAGGTTCTGGCACGCACGCGGTCGTCGAGGGCGTCGAGGTTTCGACCGAGCACTGGATCGGCGGCGCCCGCGTTTCCTCCGACGAGACGTTCGTGGACGTCTCGCCGATCGACGAGATGCCGATCGCCGAGGTCGCCCGCGGGCGCGACGCCGACGCCGACCTCGCGGTCGCCGCCGCGCGGTCCGCGTTCGACACGTGGGGCCGCACGCCGCCGAAGGAACGGGCGGCGACCCTGCACCGCATCGCCGACGGCATCGAGGCCCGCGTTCCGGAGCTCGCCGCCGTGGAGACTCGCGACAACGGCTCGCTGCTGCGCTCGATGCGCAACTCGGTGATGCCGCGCGTCGCGCGCAACTTCCGCTTCTTCGCCGACCACCTGCTCGAGCTGGGCGAGCACGAGATGGCGTACGACGCGTTCTCCGAGCTCGTGTCCTGGGACCCCTCGGGCGTCGAGGTCGTCATCACGCCCTGGAACGCCCCGCTCATGCTCGCGAGCTGGCGGTTCGCGCCGGCGCTCGCGGCCGGCAACACGATCGTTCTGAAGCCGCCCGAGTGGGCGCCCCTCACCGCTTCGCTCTTCGCCGACATCGCACGCGACGCGGGGTTGCCCGACGGCGCGTTCAACGTGCTGCACGGGATCGGAGAGGAGGCCGGGGCCGCGCTCGTCGCGCATCCGGCGGTCGATCGAGTGTCGTTCACGGGGTCGGTGGCCACCGGCCGTCTCGTGGCGTCGGCTGCCGGCGCGAACCTCACGCCGGTCTCGCTCGAGCTCGGCGGGAAGTCGCCGTTCGTCGCGTTCGCCGACGCCGATCTCGAAGCGGTCGTGAAGCAGGCCGTGAACCAGTTCGACAACGCGGGGCAGGTGTGTCTCGCAGGGACCCGGCTGATCGTCGAGGCGAGCGTCTTCGACGAGTTCCTCGAGCGGTTCGCCGAGGCGGCCGGCGCGATCGTCCAGGGCGACCCCCGGGACGAGGCGACCGACCTCGGCCCGCTCATCACGCGCGAGCACTTCGAGCGCGTGGACGGCTTCGTGCAGAGGGCGAAGGCCGACGGCGCACGTGTCGCGTTCGGGGGCGGCCCGAACGACGACCTCGGCGGGTTGTACTACCGGCCGACGCTCTTCCTCGACGCGCCCGCGGGATCCGAGATCCTCCGGCAGGAGGTCTTCGGCCCGGTCCTCACCGCGGAGGCGTTCACCGACGAGGACGACGCGGTCGCGCGCGCGAACGCCACCGACTTCGGCCTCGCCGCGATCCTGTACACGGGTGACCGGGAGCGCGCGGCGCGCGTGAGCGCCCGTCTCGTGGCGGGGACCATCTGGGTGAACTGCTTCTTCGTGCGCGACCTCGCCGCCCCGTTCGGCGGATCCAGGAACTCGGGGATCGGGCGGGAGGGCGGCACCTGGAGCTTCGACTTCCACGCGGACGTGAAGAACGTCTGCACGGCACCTTGGGGGTAGGGACATGGGAGAGATCGTCGGCGCCGGGCTCGTCTCGCACGTACCCACGATCATGCTGCCGGAAGAGGTGCGCCTGGAGATCAACGACGGGAAGGAGATCTCGCTGGTCCCCGGGCTCCGCCGGCTTCGCTCCGAGGTGCTCGACCGGCTGCGACCCGACACGATCGTGGTGATGGATACGCACTGGGAGGTGACGTTCGAACACATCATCACGTCCCACGAGCGCCGGCAGGGCACGTTCACGTCGCACGAGCTCCCGCGCGGGATGCGGCAGATCCCGTACGACATGCCCGGCGACCCCGAGCTCGCGAACGCGGTGGCGGCGGCCGCCGAGGGCAGGGACGACACCTGGGTGCTCGCCTGCGACGACCCGTTCCTCCCGATCTTCTACGGCACCGTGAACATCTGGAGCTACCTGAACGGCGGGGAGCGCTGGGTGAGCGTCGGCATCAACCAGTGCGGGCAGACCGACGACTTCCTCCTGCTCGGCGAGCTGATCGGCCAGGCCGTCGCGCAGGTGGACCGGCGCGTCGTGCTGCTCGCGTCGGGCGGCCTCTCGCACCGGTTCCTGCCATTCAGGGAGCTTCGCGGGCACGAGTCGTCGTCGCTCGACAACATCATCACGCCGGAAGCCCGCGTCGCGGACGAGCACGTGCTCTCGCTCATGGCGGCCGGCGACCACAAGGGCATCATCGACAACCTCCCGGAGTACAAGAAGGTGGGGCCCGAAGGGAAGTTCGGCCATTACCTGATCATGGCCGGGGCGCTCGGCGGGCCGGCCCTCATCGCGAAAGGGGAGCGGTTCGGGGAGTACGAGGCATCCGTCGGCACCGGACAGGTGCACGTGTGGTTCGAACGGCCGGCCGAGGGCTGGACCGGGGAGAGCTCGGCCGCATAGCCGGGCGCCGCGAGGAGAAAGGGGCTCCACGTGGATGGGCAGCAATCGCAAGAGGCGGAGTACGAGCGACTCGGGCACAAACAGCTCACGCTCGTCGACGTCGTCGCGCAATCCGTCGGGTTCATGGGACCGGTGTTCAGCTCCGCGTTCCTCATCCCCGCGATCGCCGGCATCATCAGCGCCACGGGCAAGGGCGCCGGCATCGCGGCGCCGCTCGCGGTGCTGATCGCCGCGATCGGCGTGTTCGCGCTCGGGTGGATCGTCGCGCAGTACTCGAAGCGCATCCACGCGGCGGGATCCCTCTACGACTACGTCTCGAACGGCCTCGGCCGCACCCTCGGGGCCGCCACGGGCTGGCTCTACTACGGCGGGACCATCGTGCTCACGTGCGGCCTCGGCGTGCTCGTGGGCGGCTTCATCCACGACACGATCCAGGCGGAGTTCAACCGGGAGCCGCTTCCGATCTGGGCGTGGAACGTCCTGTGGGCCGTGGCGCTCTTCCTCGTGCTGTACCTCGGCGTGCAGATCTCCACGCGCGTGCAGCTGACGCTCGCGCTGATCTCGGTGGCGGTGGTGCTGACGTTCTTTATCTACGTGATCGTGAAGGTCGGCGGCGACAACGACGTCGCGAAGGCGTTCGACCCGAGCGGCTCGACGACGGGCGACCTCAACGGCGTCCTGTTCGGCGTGCTCTACGGCGTGCTGATCTTCGTGGGGTTCGAGACCGCCGCGAACCTCGCCGAGGAGACCTCCCAGCCGAAGCGGCAGATCCCTCGCGCGGTGATGTTCTCCGTCGTCGCGGTGTCGATCTTCTACCTGATCGCGTCGTACGCGCAGGTGGCCGGCTTCGGGTTCCACCTGGACACGCTCGCGAGCGCCGCGGCGGCGCCGCTGTTCGCGCTCGCGTCGCCCGCGGAGGCCGGCGGGTTCGGGTCGACGACGCTCGTGCGGATCATGGAGCTGGTCGTGCTGTTCGACATCCTCGCGGTGGGCGTGGGCGCGGCGGTGGCATCGACGCGCGGCGTGTTCGCGATGGCGCGGGACCGGCGGCTGCCGGCTCCGCTCGCGAGCGTGTCGAGCCGGTTCGGCACCCCGACCGGCTCGATCGCCTTCCTGATCTTCATCCAGGCGCTGTTCATTCTCGGCACGGAGTTCTGGGACGACCTGTTCGCGCTGCCGGAGACGCCGCACTACTTCGCGATCTTCCTGTGGGGATCGACGTTCGGCGGGTTCGCGCTCGTCGTGGTCTACCTGCTGATGTCGTTGGGGTCCCTGTTCGGCCTTCGCGACCTGCCGAACCGCGTGGGTCTCTGGATCTCGGCGATCCTCGGGCTCGCGATCTCGGGAGGCGCGATCTACGGCTCGTTCGCCGACGTCACGAGTCCGATCCTGCTCGGTCCCGTCTACGCGCTGGTGCTCTTCGGGGTCGGGCTGCTCGCGTCGTTCGTGTTCAAGGGCCGTGAGCCGGCCGTGAAGGTCATCCACGCCCTGCGCACGCATCAGGAATGAGCGAGGAGGTCGGCTGAGCCCCCTGACCGACGAGCCCGACGGGCCGCTACGGCTCGACGCCTCCCGCGAGGAGGCGCTCGCGCACGCGGTGAAGCTCGTCGCCGAGGCTTGGCGATCGTTCGACCGGTACCGGCCGGAGGAGCCGCCGCTCGACGAACGCGTCCGCCAGCTGCTGCAGGCCGGGCTCCCCGGGGAGCCGGTGTCGGTGCACGAGGCGCTCGACGACGCCGCGAGGATCCTCGACGAGTCGATCGCGCAGCCGCGTCCGCGGTACTTCGCGTTCGTCGGTTCGAGCGGCTTGGAGATCGGCACGATCGGCGACCTGCTCGCGACCACGTACGACATCAATCTTGCGGTCGACGCGAGAGCCGCGACCGAGATCGAGGCACAGGCCGTCCGATGGGCGGGCGAGTTCGTGGGCTTCCCGGCCGGCGTCGGAGCGTTCACGAGCGGGGGGACGATCAGCAACACGACCGCGCTGGCGGCCGCGCGCGAGCGCGCGCTGCCGGGCTCACGCCTGACCGGCGTGGCGACCGCAGTGGCGGCGTACTGCTCCGTCGACGGGCACTACTCGATCACGCGCGCGGCGGAGCTCCTCGGTCTCGGGTCTTCGAACCTGCGCGCGATCGCGATCGACGAACGGCGTCGGATGCGGCCCGACGCGCTCGCCGCCGCGATCGATCGAGACGTGGCCGCGGGCGTCACGCCGATCGCCGTCGTCGCGACCGGCGGCACGACGCTCACCGGAGCCGTCGACCCGATCGACGAGATCGCCGACGTCTGCGCCGAGCACGACGTCTGGCTGCACATCGACGGGGCCTACGGGCTCCCCGCCGCCTCGCTGCGGCCCGATCTCTTCGTCGGGGTCGATCGCGCCGACTCGGTCTCGGTCGACGCCCACAAGTGGCTCTACGTGCCGAAGGCATGCTCGGTCGTGCTCGTGCGCCGCGTCGAGGATCTCTCGAGGGCCTTCGGCCACGAGGGAACGTACCTGCCGCACCAGCAGCACGAGCTGCACGCGGTCGACTTCACGCTGGAGTATTCCCGCCCGTTCCGCGCCCTGAAGCTCTGGCTCGCGCTCCGTGCCCACGGGTCCCCGCAGTTCCGCGAGGCGATCGCTCGAAACCTCGCCGAGGCCGAGCTGCTGCACCGGGTCGCGTCCGAAGCACCGGACTTCCAGACGATGTCCGCCCCGCCGCAGCTCTCGATCGTGCCGATCCGGCACCGGCCCGACGGCGTCGCCGATCTCGACCGCCACAACGACCGGCTCGCGAAGGCGGTCCAGGAGGACGGACGGGTCTATCTCGCGTCGGCGCTCATCGACGGGGAAGTCTGGCTGCGCCCGTGCTTCGTGAACTTCCGCACGACCGAGGAGGACGTGCTCGCGATCGTCGACGTCGCGCGAGAGCTGGGGGAGCGCCTCGCGAGGTCGGGCACGCCATGAACGGCACCGGCCGGGCCGATCCGGGCGAGCCCGCCGACGACCTGCTTCCCGCCGAGCGCAAGGTGCTCGACGCCGTCGGTCACCTGCCGCTCGACTTCCGCGCGATGTGGGCGGTGTCGAACCTCTTCCGGAGCTCGACGGCGATCCGCCGTCACATGGAGGCGAACGTGCTCGCGGCCGACCGGCTGTCGTGGACGGCGTTCACGGGACTCTGGGTCCTCTGGATCTGGGGCGAGATGGAGACGCGGGACTTCGCGGCTGCCGTCGGCATCAGCCGGCCCACCGCGACCGGCGTCGTCACCACGCTCGAGGGCCGCGCGTTCGTTCGCCGCCGGCGGAACGAGCAGGACGGGCGCATGGTGCTGGTGTCGCTCACGCCGTCGGGCCGTCGCAAGATCGAGCACCTGTTCCCGCGCTTCAACGCCGAGGAGGTGGCCCTCACGGCGCGACTTTCCGGCGGCGAGCAAGAGGCGCTCGCCGGGATGCTGCGGTCGATGTTCCGAACGGTCGAGGACCGGGGCGGGAGGAGTGGCCGCGGCGCGTCGCGGAGCTAGCCGGTGACGCCGCCCCGACTCATCCTCGTTCTCAGCGAGAACTGGACCCTGGTCTCGCCTCGCGACCTGCGCGCGCTCGTGCGCCTTGCGGTCGAGGCGGAGGACGCTGGGTTCGACGGCGTGATGGTGAGCGAGCACGTCGCGCTCGGACCGGACGCGGACGCGCGGGGCCGGCCCGCGAACCCCCGCGAGTACGCCTTGCCCGGCAACCAGGATCCGCGCATGCCGTGGCCGGATTCGATCGCGATCCTCGCGGCCGTGGCCGGTGCCACCAGCCGGCTCCGCCTGGTGGCGGGCGCGATCATCCCGCCGCTTCGTCATCCGATCGCGCTCGCGAAGTCCCTCGCGACCGTCGACCTGCTGTCGGAGGGGCGTTTGGTCGTCCAGCCGACGGTGAGCTGGCATCGAGCCGAGTACGAGGCGCTCGGGGTTTCCTTCGCATCGCGCGGCGAGCTGCTCGATGAGCACCTGGACGCGTGGCGCGCGCTCTGGGCGGCCTCGCCCGCGTCGTTCCACGGGGCCCGCTACCGGTTCGATGACGTCTACCTCGAGCCGAAGCCGTGGCGGCCGGAGGGTCCGCCGATGTGGTTCGGCGGCGGCTCGATGCACGAGCGCTTGCTTCGCCGCATCGTGGCGTTCGGAAGCGGCTTCAATCCGCTCGGCGCGCCGAGCGACGAGGATCTCGAACGGCTCCGCTCCGGCATGTCGGCGGCCGGCCGATCGATGGACGAGCTCGAGCTGATCGGCGGGACGCGAGCGCGGTTCGACGACGCGGAGGGCGTCGCCGATCTCGCCGAGGCGCTCGAGTCGGTGCCGGGTCAGGTCGCGCGCGGGTTCACGACGATCTGCATCAAGCCGTCGCAGTTCGTCGGCGACGCAAGTGAGGTCGGCGCGTTCTGCCGCGAAGCCGTCGCGCGCGTCACGGAGCTCGTCGATTAGGGCGAGCTCGGCTCGCCGAAGGCGAGGTCGGCGACGTCGACCGCCATCCCGCCGCCGTCGGCGATGAGCGCCGTGCCGGTCACGATCGAGGACTCGTCGCTCGCGAGGAAGACGCAGCACGCGGCGATCTCCTCGGCGGTGGCCGGTCGGCGCAGGGGAGCGTTCGCCGACACGAGGCGGTATGCCTCCTCGCGCGAGATCCCGCGCTGCTTCGCGAGGCCGTCCATCGCGCGGTCGCCCATCGGCGTGACGACCCACCCCGGGCAGATGGCGTTCGCGCGGATGCCATTCGGCCCGTAGTCGACGCTGAGGGAACGCGTGAGCCCGAGGAGCCCCGCCTTGGAGGTCACGTAGGCGGCCGACTCGGGGCCGCTCACCAGGCCCGAGACGCTCGAGACCAGCACGATCGCTCCCGCGCCGCGATCGAGCATCGCCGGGAGCGCAGCGCGCACGAGGAGCAGCGGGCCGGTGAGGTTCACGTCGATCGTGCGGCGCCAGCGCTCCTCGTCGACATCGCCGGCCGCCCCGCCGTATCCGGATGCTGCGTTCGCCACGACGACGTCGAGCCCACCGAACCGGGAGACGGCCAGGCGCACGGTCTCGGTCGCGTGGTCGGGATCGGCGGCGTCGCCGGCGACCGCGAGCCCCTCGACCTCCGCGGCCACCGCCTCGATCGGCTCGGGCCGGCGGCCGGTGACGACGACCTTCGCGCCCTCGCGCGCGAACGCACGCGCGGTCGCGGCGCCGATGCCCGTGCCGCCCCCGCTCACGATCGCGACGCGGCCCTCGAGACGGCTCATCTCAATGGAACGGGAGGTAGTAGTCGATCTCCCAGGGCGTGACGTCGGTGGTCTCCGGATCCGCGCCCGACGCGAGGTACCGCTCCCACTCCGCGCGCTTGAGGATCGTGAAGGCCTCCACCATCTCGCGGCCGATCGCGTCGACGAGCTCGTCGTCCTTCGCGAGCGCGTCGAGCGCCGCGTTCAGGTTGTCCGGCACGTGGAGGTCGGTGTTCGGCGGCTCGCCGACCCGCTGCGCCGGAGGAAGCTCGAGCTCGTGCTCGACGCCGAGCCTCGCGGCGTGCAGGATGGCGGCCGCGGCGAGGTACGGGTTCGCGGCCGCGTCGGAGGTGCGCTGCTCGAGTCGCGTCCCCTCGCCGCGCGCCGGCGGGACGCGCACGGTGACGGTGCGGTCGTCGTGGCCCCAGTTCGCCCAGTAGCCGTTCAGCATGTCGGGTTGCAGGCGCTTGTACGCGTTCACGTGCGGCGCGAGCAGCGCGGCCATCCCGACGTGATGCGCGAGGAGGCCCGCGATGCAGCGCCGGGCGAGGTCGGACAACCCCTCGGGGTCGTTCGGGTCGTGGAACGCGTTCGAGCCGTCCTCGCGGCGGAACGAGAGGTTCACGTGCAGGCCGCTCCCACCGCGGTCGCCGAGCGGCCGCCCGAGGAACGTCGCGAGCATGCCGTGCGCCTCGCACACCTCGCGCACCAGCAGCTTGAACAGGAACGACTCGTCGGCGGCCGGGATCGCGTCCGCGTACTTGATGTTGACCTCGTACGCGGCGTTGTCGTACTCGCTGCTCCAGCTCTCCACCGGGAACCCGCACGCGAGCGCGGTGTTCACGACGTCGTCCACGGTGCCGGTGGGATCTACGGCCTTCCCGGTGCCGTACACGCGGTGCGAGGGGACCGCCACCGGTTGCCATCCGCCGTTCTCGCCGGGCTCGAGCAGGTAGAACTCCAGCTCGAACGCCACCTGCGGCTCGAGGCCGCGCTCGCGCCAGCGTTCGCACGCCTCGCGCAGCACGTGGCGCGGATCCCAGGGTGCCGGACCGCCGTTCGCCTCGACGTCGGCGATGCCCACGAGCGTGTCGGGCTCCCATCCGTGCCGCAGCGAGTCGCGGTCGACGTGGGCCTCGACGTCGTGCAGGCCGACGTCGAACTGGGTGCGGGGGATCGACAGGATCTCCTTGTCGTGGGTGAGCGGATACACCCCGATGCAGAACGCCGCCATGCCCGTGCTCGCCCAGTCGCCGTACAGGTACTTGCCTCGCTCCAGGCCGTGGATGTCCGGATAGAGCAGGCGCAGCCTCTTGCCGGTCGTGTCCAACCTCGTCCTCCGTCGGTCGTGATCGGTTGCGCGCCCGGATCGGGCGGCGCCAAAATACCTCGCGCTCACGGGGTCGCGCGAGGGGGGGCACGCTCGATGACGATCGGCGAGACCATCGCGCTCGAGGACCTCGAGCGCGACCCGTACCCGATCTACGAGGCGCTCCGGCGGGACGAACCCGCGTCGTGGGTGCCCGCCGTGCAACTCTGGCTGGTCACGAGGTACGACGACGTACGGGCGATCGACCTCGACCCCGACACGTTCACCGCCGAGACCGATCCGTCGACGCTCAATCGCACGATGGGCAAGAACATGCTCGGCTCGGAGGGGCCCGATCAGCAGCGGATCCGCCGCATCACCGAGTCGCCGTTCCGCCCGCGCGACGT
This sequence comes from Actinomycetota bacterium, assembly GCA_036556805.1. Lineage (GTDB taxonomy): Bacteria > Actinomycetota > UBA4738 > UBA4738 > HRBIN12 > DATBIS01. The sequence goes on from DATBIS010000112.1 coordinate 17,588, forward strand.
CGAGGAGCGCACGCAGGGCATGATCCCGAAGCTCGCGCACGAGCTCATCGACGGCTTCGTCGAACGCGGCGAGGCCGACCTGTTCCACGAGTACTGCGACCCGATGTCGGTGCGCTCGCTCCGGTTCATGCTCGGGCTCGACGACGTGCCGTGGCAGGACATCCTCGCGTGGAACCAGGGCATGATGCCCGGGCTCGCGAACTTCGAGGGCGACCCCGAGAAGCAGGCGCCGGCCGACCGCGCGAGCGCCGAGCTGGGTGCGGCGATCGAGGGCGTGCTCGACCGGCTCGTGGACGACCCCGACGGTTCCGTGCTCTCGTGGATGCTCCACTACGATCGCGACGGCGACCGGATGACCCGCGAGGAGATCGTCGCGAACACGAAGCTCATGCTCTCCGGGGGCCTGCAGGAGCCGAGGGACGTGATCGCGCTCGCCGTGTGGGCGCTGGGCTCGCATCCTGACCAGCTCGAGGCCGTGCGGCACGATCGATCGCTCGTGAGGCCGGCGGTCGAGGAGACGCTTCGATGGGCGGGTCCCGTCGGGACGTCCACTCGTCAGACGACCCGCGACGTGACGGTCGCGGGCGTCGAGCTCGAACGCGGCGCACTGCTCGGCGCGGTGCTCGCGTCGGCGAACCGGGACGACGCGCGCTTCCACGACCCGGACCGGTTCGACGTTCGGCGGAAGGAGGGCGCGCACCTCGCGTTCGCGATCGGCAACCACTTCTGCCTCGGCGCGTGGTTCGGGCGGCATCTCGCGCGCGTGTCGCTCGAGATACTGCTCGATCGTCTGCCGAACCTTCGTCTCGATCCCGAGCGTCCGGCGACGCTCGCCGGCTGGGAGTTCCGAGCGCCGGACTCGACCTGGGTCCTCTGGGACCCTTGAGCCGCCACCTCCGCTACCCTCCGGCCATGTCCACCGCTCGCCGCCCCGCACGCGCCGAGGTCGTGGGCTCGCTCCTCCGTCCGCCGGCGCTCCGGCGGGCGATCGAGGCCTTCTACGAGCCGGGCCACTCGGCGGCGCTCGCCGAGGAGCGCGCGAAGGACCGGGCCGCGCTCACGGAGCTCGAGGACGAAGCCATCCGCGACGCCGTGCGCCGTCAGGTCGCGTGCGGCCTCGACGTGGTGACCGACGGCGAGTTCCGCCGCTGGATGTTCATGAACTCGTTCTACGACGCGGTGGCGGGCGTGCGCACGGGCAAGACCGTCACGTTCCGCAACGACCGCGGCGAGGACGTCGAGCTGAACGTGCACGAGATCGTCGAGCCGCTTCGACGCGTGGACGCACCCGCGGCGCGCGAGGCGGCCTTCCTCGCGGAGCTCTCGCCGCCCGTCCCGTTCAAGATCACCTTCCCCGCGGCCTCGATCTTCGCGCATCCGTTCACGACGGTCGACGGCGCGTACCCGTCGGTAGACGCCTTCGTCGACGACGCGATCCGCCTCGAGCGCGAGCTCGTCGCTGGGGCGATCGCGGCCGGCGCGCGAACGATCCAGTTCGACTTCCCGCTGTACCCGTACCTGTGCGACCCGGCATGGGTCGCGCGCTTCGAAGGCGCCGGGCTCTCGCCTTCGGCGCTCATGGATGCCGCGATCGCGGCAGACTCTGCCGTGCTCGCCGAGATCCCGCGCGAGGTCACAACTGCGTTGCACATCTGCCGGGGCAACTATCGATCCTCCTGGATGTGCGAGGGCTCGCTCGAACCGTGCGCCGAGCGGGTCTTCGGCGACCTCCCGTACGACGCGTTCCTCGTCGAATGGGACGACCTCGGCCGTGACGGCGGCTTCGAGCCCGTCCGCCACCTCCGGGAAGGCTCCACGATGGTGATGGGCATCGTCTCGACGAAGACGCCGGTGCTCGAGGCGGAGGAGGAACTGCTGCGTCGGATGGACGAGGCGGCCGCCCTTGCCGGAGGGATGGATCGGCTCGCGATCAGCCCGCAGTGCGGGTTCGCCTCGGTGATGGTCGGGAACGAGATCGACGAGGAAACGCAATGGCGGAAGCTCGAGCTCGTCGGCCGCGTCGCCGAGCGGCTGTACGGCCGCTGACCCCGTGGTGGGGAAACTTTGTACGCTGATCGTCGTAGGAAGCCTACGACCAGGCACGCTTGGCACGATCGGCGCTCGCCCGCACCATCGTAGGAAGTGATGATCCTAGAAATCCAGGCTGGATGATCCCGCCCATCGCACAGGCCGACCCGTCGAGCGTCGGCGTCGTGGTGGCCGGCGTCGGCATCGGCGAGCGGCAGCCGATCCGGGTCATCGCCGGTCCCTGCTCCGTGGAGAGCCCGGAGCAGTTCCGCGAGACCGCCGTCGCCGTCCAGGCCGCCGGAGCGGCGCTGCTGCGCGGCGGCGCGTTCAAACCTCGGACCTCGCCGTACAGCTTCCAAGGCCTGGGTGAGCGCGGGCTCGCGATCATGCGTGAGGTCGCGGACGACCTCGGCATGGGCGTCGTGACCGAGGCGATGTCGGCACAGGAGATCGACGCGATCGCGAGGTACGCCCACATGGTGCAGATCGGGGCCAGGAACATGGACAACCGGCCCCTGCTGGAGGCCGCGGCGGCCTCCGGCCTGCCGGTCCTCCTCAAACGAGGCCTCACCGCCACCGTCGAGGAGGTGCTCGCGGCCGCCGAACTGATCGTCGACCGCGGCAACCACCACGTGGTGATCTGCGAACGAGGGAGCCGCACGTTCGAGCCCTCGACGCGCAACAGCGTCGACATCGCGGCCATCCCGGAGGTGAAGCTGCGGAGCCGGCTGCCGGTGCTCATCGACCCGTCCCACGGGACCGGTCGCCGGGACCTCGTGACACCGGTCGCGCTCGCCGGCATCGCGGCGGGTGCCGACGGCGTGATCGTGGAGGTGCATCCTCACCCGGAGGCGGCGCTCTCCGACGGCGACCAGTCGCTCGAGGCCGCTGCGTTCCCGGCCTTCATGGGGCGGGTGCGCGCGATGGCGCTCGCGGTCGGACGATCCGGATGAGCCCGGCACGAGTGCTGGTGCTCGACCCGGCGATCTCCGACGCCGAGATCGAGGCCGTGCGCTCGGCGGCCGGCTCCCTCGCCGGTGAGCACGTGACGCGCGGGGACACCTGGGCCGTGATGCCGCTCCTGGACGGCCAGCATCAGGTCGACCTCGACGCGCTCATAGCCCTGCCGTCCGTGCGCCGGCTCGCGGAGGTCTCCGCGCCGTACCGTCTCGCCAGCCGCGAGCTGTTCGGCGAAGCGGTTGGGATCGACGTCTCCTTCTCGACCCAAGGTGATCTCGACGCGGTGGGAGCGACCTTCGGCGGCCGTTCCCCCCTCTGCGTCATGGCGGCATCGCGATGGGCCTCGGGCGGCGAGACGCGGTTCCGCCTGCTCGCGCCGCTGCTCCGTGACGCCGGCTGCGGCGTGTTCCTCGCCGGCGCGATGACGTCGTCGGAGGGCGGGGATCCCACCGGGCTCACCGCCGACGCGCTCGGCAGGTACCGGGAGATCGCGCACGACTACGGCGTGGCGCTCGGCGTGGAGGTGCAGGACCCCGGCCAGCTCGCGACGGCCGTCGGCCTCGTCGACCTCGTGCAGGTCGGGAGCCGCAACATGCAGGACTTCAGCTTGCTGCGGGAGCTGGGCTCGATGGACCGGCCGGTTCTCTTGCGTCGTGGCGCGGGGTCCACCGTCGAGGAGTTCCTGCTGGCGGCGGAGTACGTGCTCGTGCACGGCAACGGGAAGGTGATCCTCTGCGAGTCGGGCATCCGCACGTTCGATGCCCTGCGGAAGCCGCGGTTCGAGATCAACGCGATCCCGCTCATCAAGCAGCTGAGCCACCTGCCGCTCGTCGCCGATCCGTCGCAGACCGCGCCGAGGGCGTCGGCGGTGCCGTCGATGGCGAAGGCGGCGATCGCGGCCGGCGCCGACGGGCTCGTGGTGGAGGTCGGCACCGAGAACGTCTACGACCCGGAGGGCGTGGCGATCGACATCGAGGCGATGCAGCGGCTCACCGCCGAGCTGCGCCCGATCGCGCGCGCCGTGGGCCGGACCGTAGGGTCGGCGAGGCCCGAGGGGCAGACGGCGCCCACCGAGCCCGAGACCGTCCTGCACCTCACCGACCGGACGCTCGCGCAGACCATCGAGACGATCACCGGCATCCCGCCGCATCTCGACGTGGCCGACCAGTGGAAGCTGCCGGCGCCGCACGCGTGGCTGAGCCCGCCGCTCTCCGAGGACGGGGACGTCCTCGGAAGGTGCACGGGCTACCGCATGGGGTCGGTACGCCTCTCCTGCAACATCTCCTATGTCGACCTGTCGCGCATCGATCCCACGATCGGCGCCCTGCTCGAGAACACGCAACTGAACCTGGGCCAGCTCTTCGTCGACCCGAGGATCGAGAAGCTCGCGTTCGAGTTCGGGACCGACGAGACCGCGGGCGAGATCGACGAGGTGTTCCGCCGATGCTTCGCGAACGAGCTGCACGACCTCTACCCGTACGTGTGGCGCCGCTATCACGCCACGATCGACGGGGTCGTGACGTTCATCGTGATCGAGGCGCTGCCCGTGCCCGTCTGGAAACGGCTCCTGGATCTCGAGCCGCTGCTGTTGTCGGGAGAACGGGGGGACGGATGAGCGAACGAGCCGCCGCGAACGGATCCGGGCCCGCGCCGTACAACGCGACGACCGACCTCCTGGAGCGAAACCTCACGCCGGATCGCTCCGGACGCCCGTACCTGCGCACCCCCGATCGGATCTGGACCTACGACGAGGTGGCGGCGGCCGCGAACGGCGCCGGCGCCGGGCTCCTGAGCCTCGGGCTCGAGCGGGGCGACCGAATCATCCTCGCGACGCGCGACCGGGCCGAGTTCGTGGCGACCTTCTGGGGCGCGATCAAGGCCGGGATCGTGCCGATCCCGGTTGCGCCGATGTTCTCGGCGTCGGACCTGCACTTCATCGTCACGGACAGCGAGGCGCGCGCGCTGGTGTGTGACGCCTCGTCGGTGAAGGCCGCGCGAGGCGCGATCGAGGGCACGTCGGTCGTCTGTCTGCTCGCCGAGTCCGAGGCGAAGCCGGGGACGAAGCTGTGGTCCGAGGTGTGCGGCCCGCCGGCGAGCCTCGAGCCGGCCCCGACGACCGAGGATGACATCGCGCTGTGGCTGTACACGTCCGGCACGACCGGCCTCCCGAAGGGCGTGATGCATCGGCAGCGCCATCTGCGCGACGCGCCGCAGGCGCTTGCGACGCAGGTGCTCGAGATGACCGCCGACGACCTGGTCTTCTCGATCTCGAGGATGTTCTTCGCGTACGGCCTCGGGAACTCCGTGTACCTGCCGGCCGCTCACGGCGCGTCGGTGGTGGTGAGCCACGAGACGCCGGCCATCGCCGCCATGCTGCAGAACATGATCATGGAGGTCCAACCCACGTTGCTCTTCGGCGTCCCCGCGTTCTATCGGGGGTTCGTCGGCCTGCCGAACGTCGAGCTTCCCTCGTCGGTGCGCGCGGTCGTGAGCGCGGGCGAGGCGCTCGACGTGGAGCTCTTCGAGCGGTTTCGCCAGGTGCTCGGCCTGCCCGTCTTGGACGGGCTCGGCTCGACGGAGGCGCTGCACCACGTGACCTCGAACCGCCCGGACGACGTGGTGGCGGGGAGCGCGGGCAGGCCGCTGGACGGCTACGCGGCCGAGGTGCGCGACCGCGAGGGCGAACCGCTGAGGGAGGGCGAGTCGGGCGAGCTCTGGGTGCGGGGGCCGACGACGTTCGCGGGCTACTGGCGTCGCCCCGACCTCACCGCGAGGGCGTACCAGGACGGCTGGCTCCGCACCGGCGACCGTGCGCGCATCGTCGACGGCCGCGTGTACCACGAAGGCCGCCTCGACGACCTCGTGAAGCTCGGCGGCATCTGGGTCGCGCCGTCGGAGATCGAGGACGTGCTGCGCGGCCACCCCGAGGTGGACGACGCTGCGGTCGTCGCCACCGACGACGGGTCCGGGATCCCCGTGCTGCGCGCGTTCGTCGTGTCGTCGGAGGGCGGCGAGGACCTGCCGAAGGAGCTCCTGCGACTCTGTCGCCGCCGGCTCTCGACCTACAAGGTCCCGCAGTTCTTCTCGGTCGTGGACGAGCTGCCGCGCACGCCGTCGGGCAAGTTGCGCCGGTTCCTGTTGCGCGAGCACGCCTGAGCGGGCCCCGGGCCGCTACTCCGCGACCACCTTCACCGGCATGCGCTTGATGCCGTTCACGAAGTTCGAACGGATCCGCTCGACCGGGCCCGCGAGCTCGATCGAACGCAGGCGTGGCAGGAGCTCCTGGAAGAGGATCTTCGTCTCCAGCCGCGCGAGGTGCGCCCCGAGGCAGAAGTGCGGCCCGCCGGGCCCGAACGTGACGTGGTCGTTCGGCTGGCGCGTCACGTCGAACGTGTAAGGGTCGGGGAAGACCTCCTCGTCGCGGTTCGCGCTCGTGAACCACGTCACGACCTTGTCCCCGGCCTTGATCGGCTGGCCCCGGAGCTCGACGTCGCGCGTGGCGGTGCGCCGGAAGTGGTGCACCGGCGTCGCCCACCGCAGGATCTCCTCGGTGGCGACCGGGATCCGGTCCGGCTCGCGTTGGAGCAGCTCGAGCTGCCCGGGGTTCTCCATGAGCGCGAGCATGCCGTGGCTGATCGTGTGCCGCGTCGTCTCGTTCCCGGCGATCATCAGCACGCCGAAGTAGTTGTGGAACTCCCGGTCGTTCAGCACGCCCTCGGACTGCGCGACGGTGAGCGCGGTGAGCACGTCGTCGGTGGGCTCGGCGAGCCGGAGGTCCCGTTGCCGATCGGCATACGCGAAGACCTCGAGCGCCACGGGGGAGCGGAAGGGGAAGAGGCGATAGGCCTCGGTGTCCTCCCGATCCACGACCACCGCGGCGATGTCGGGGTCCTGGTTCGCGATCATCTGATCGCCCCACCGGATCAGCTCGGGAGCGTCCTCTTGCGGCACCGTGAAGATCGAGCAGAGGAATCGGATCGGCAGCTCGCGGGAGATCTCGTTCACGAAGTCGAGGCGATCCTGCGCGAGCGCTCGGTCGAGGACGCTCCGGGCCACGTCGCGGATCCAGTCCTCGTACTGGCCGACGCCGCGGGCCGAGAAGCGCTTCGAGCAGATCTGCCGGAGCTCGGTGTGCCGCGGGGGATCGGTCTCCAGCATCGACCTGCGGATCTCGAGCTGCTCGTCGTCGAGCTCCTCGAGCGAGACGGCGCCCAGCTCGGACGAGTACGTCTGCCAGTCCATGTGGACGTTCGTGAGGTCGTCGTACCGCGTGACCGCCCAGAAGCCCGCGTTGGGCGGGGCCTCGGGATGCCACACCACGGGGTGCTCGCGGCGGAGGTGGTCGAACCATTCGTACGGCACGCCCGCGATGTAGTTGTCGGGTTCGACGAGGTCGATGCCGTCGAGCGTGGCGCCCATGGTTCCCTTCGGCCGGTAAGCAGATATTTTGCTACCGAACGACCACCGCGGACAAGCCGACGGCTAGGCCCCGGCCTCGAGCTTCGCCTTCAGGTTGCGGAGCGACGCCATCGCGTCCTTACGGATCGCGGGGCCGGCGATGAAGAAGATCAATGGGCTCAAGCCCCCGGTGAGCGTCTTCACGACCGTCGTGCCGCCGGCGTTCGCGCGCAGCTCGTAGTCGTTCTCGTACCAGACGTCCTTCTTGCCCTCCTGGTGCTGGTTCGTACGGAGCGCGAAGTGGCGGGGGCGGTCGAAGGCCGTGACCTCGATGTCGGCCGAGACCCGTTTGCCGGTGAAGAGGCCCGTCGAGCGGTACGTGTGGCCGACGCCGGGGGCGCCGCCGGAGACGTCCTCCATGGTCATGGACGACTTGGGGTTCGCCCACTCGGTATGGCGGCTCACATCCGCGAGGTAGTCGAACACCGCCTCCGGTGCGGCATGCACGTCGATCTTGAACGTCGGCATCAGGGCCTCCTCCGAACGACTCGACGAAGTGAAGCCGCTCCCTCGGGATGTGTCAACGCAACGAGCTCAATCTCGCCGAGGGGACCGGACGCCGCGGAACTCCCAGTCGCCGCCGAACGCCGTCGAGACGACCTCCTCGGACTCGCTCGGTTGTGCACCCACGTCCTCGCGAACCGGAACGTCGCCCTCGACGATCGTGTTGCGGAGTGTCCCGAGCCCCTCGACCTCAACCTCGACGACGTCGCCGGGCTGGACGGGGCGTGAGTTCGCGGGCGTGCCGCTCAGGATCACGTCGCCGGGCACGAGCGTGATCGTGCGAGCGATGTCGGCCACGAGGTAGTGCATGTCCCAGATCATCTCGTCGGTGGTGCCCGATTGGACGGTCGTGCCGTTCACCCGCGTCCGGATCGACTTCCCGTGGAAGTCCCAGCCCTCCACGAGGCCGGGGCCGAGCGGACAGAGCGAGTCCGAGCCCTTCACGCGCAGCATGGATCCGGCATCGGTGTCGCGGAAGTCGTGCAGCCCGTAATCGTTCGCGATCGTGTAGCCGAGGATGTGCTCGTCCGCGTCCTCGGGTGCCACGTGTCGAGTCTCCCTCCCGATCACGATCGCGATCTCGCCCTCGTAGTTCAGGTACCGGCACCGGGGCGGGCGCACGACGTCGCCGCCGTGGACGTTCAGCGACGAGATCGGCTTGTGGAAGAACGTCGGGGCGGATCCGAGCTTCGCCTGGAACTCGGCCCGCCGGCTCTCGTAGTTCAGGTGGACGCAGACGATCTTCGTCGGCTCGACCGGGGGAAGGTGAACCGCTTCCTGCGCGGGAACGCGGCGTCCGTCGGGTGCGATGAGCTCCTCGCCGTGCCGCCGGACGATCGTCGGCGCGCCGTCGAGCACGATCCGGCGGGTCTCCATCGGAGACTAGTATGACGTCCGTGGCGGAGCTCCACGGGTTCATGCTGCCGCGGTCGCCCCGCGGCGACGCGTCGATCGTGCCGGCCCCGCCGTGGCACTACTCGGGCGACGTGCTCACGATCGAGTACCGCACCGAGCCCGGCCGGGTGGCGGCGTGGCTCCCTCCCGACGTCGCGCCGGCCGCCGAGGATCCCGACGCCGTCGCTCTCATCTGGGCCGACTGGCAGTCGTGCGGCGACGGCGGCGCCGAGCTCCTGGATCCCGCTCGATCGCAGTACAAGGAATGCTTCGCGGTCGTGCGGTGCACGTGGAACGGCGAGCCGTACTCGCGCTGCGTGCTGATCTGGGTGGACAAGGACTTCGCGCTCGCGCGCGGGTGGTTCCAGGGGTATCCGAAGAAGCTCGGCTCGATCTGGCTGACGCGGCCGGTCCAGGTGGGACGCGCCGGCCCGCGGCTCGAGCCCGGCGGGACGTTCGGGGCGACGCTCGCCGCGAACGATCGCCGGCTCGCCGAGGCGCGGTTCACGATCACCGGGCCGTCGGACACCGCCGGCTTCGTGAACGCGTTGCCCATGCTGCACTCCCGGTGGCTTCCCTCGATCGAGCCCGACGAGAAGGCGTCGGTCGACGAGCTCGTGACGATGCGGAGTCGCGACGTCGAGCTCGGCCCCGCGTTCGTGGGAGAGGCGGAGCTGCGTCTGTTCGATGCTCCGGGCGAGGAGCTCGCGTCGCTTCCGGTCCGGGAGCCGATCGCGGCGTATTGGAGACGCGTCGGCGCGACGTTCGACGGGGGCACGAGGCTCGCCTGAACGACGCGATGCGATAGCCTCGCCGCCATGCGGCTGGTGAGGTTTCGCTTCGGCGAGCGCATCGCCACGGGTGCGGTCGAGGACGGTGCCGACGCCGTGCGCGTCCTGCGAGGGACGTTCTTCGAGGACCCCGTGCCCACCGGGGAGGAGATCCCGCTCGACGACGTGCGGCTGCTCGCGCCGATCCTCCCGTCGAAGGTCGTGTGCGTCGGAAAGAACTATGCGGCGCACGCGGCGGAGTTCGGCGGAGAGGTGCCCGAAGAGCCGCTGATCTTCCTGAAGCCGTCCACGAGCGTGAGCGGGCCGGGCGACCCGATCCCGCTCCTGCCGATCAGCAAGCGCGTCGACTACGAGGGCGAGCTCGCGGTCGTCATGGGACGCCTCGCGCGTCACGTGCGCTCGGAGGACGCCGCGCGGTACATCCTCGGGTACACGTGCGGGAACGACGTGACGCTCCGCGACCTCCAGGGCACCGACGACCAATGGGCCCGCGCGAAGGGATTCGACGGCTCCTGTCCGCTCGGCCCGTGGATCCAGACCGCCTTCGACCCGAACGACGCCGCCGTCGAGACCCGCGTGAACGGCGAGCGCCGGCAGTTCGCAAGAACGTCGGAGATGGTCTTCGGCGTGGCGACGCTCGTCGAGTTCGTCACGACGTTCATGACCCTCCTACCGGGCGACGTGCTCATGACCGGGACGCCGGAGGGCGTGGGAAGGCTCGAGCCGGGGGATGTCGTCGAGGTCGAGGTCGAGGGCGTGGGCACCTTGCGCAACGAGGCGGCCGCCTGACCGTGCGATGCCGGTTCGCGCCGGCCCCGTCCGGATCCCTGCACGTCGGCAACGTGCGAACCGGGCTGTTCAGCTGGGCGTTCGCGCGGCACAGCGGCGGCGCGTTCGTCCTTCGCATCGAGGACACGGACCAGAGCCGCGTGAGCGAGGAGGCGTACCACGGCGTGCTGGACTCGCTGCGGTGGCTCGGCGTCGACTGGGACGAGGGGCCCGATGTCGGCGGTCCGTTCGAGCCGTATCGCCAGTCGCAGCGGCTTGCGATCTACCGGGCCCAAGCCGAGCGGCTGCTGGACCAGGGAGACGCCTACCGGTGCTATTGCACCGAGGAGGAGCTCGCGGCTCGGCGCGGAGCCGCCCGCGAGCGCGGCGAGCCTCAGGGCTACGACGGTCGGTGCCGCAACCTCACGCCCGAGGAGCGCGTCGCGTTCGAACGCGAGGGCCGGCCGTTCGCGCTTCGCTTCGCGATGCCGGAGCGCGAGCTCGTCGTGCACGACCTCGTGAAGGGCGAGGTGCGGTGGGCGGCGGGGCAGCTCCGCGACTTCGTGCTCACGCGCTCCGACGGGTCGCCGACGTTCCTGCTCGCGGTGGCGGTCGACGACCTGCTCATGGAGATCACGCACGTGGTGCGGGGCGACGACCTGCTCGCCGCAGCACCGGGCAACGCCGCGGTGATCGAGGCACTCGGCGGATCGGCGCCGACCTACGCGCACGTGCCACAGGTGCTGGGCCCCGACCGGAAGCCGTTGTCGAAGCGGCACGGGTCGACGAGCGTGGAGGCGTTCCGCGAGGAGGGGATCCTTCCCGAGGCGCTCATGAACTACCTCGCCCTGCTCGGGTGGTCGAAGGACGCCGAGACCACGCTCGTGTCGAAGGCCGAGCTCGTCGAGTCGTTCGACCTCACGCGCGTGTCGAGCAACCCCGCCGCGTTCGACCTCGACAAGCTGCTCTGGATGAACAACCACTACATCCAGGGCCTCGAGGACGACGACCTCGCGGCGCGCTGCCTCCATTTCCTGTCGGTGGCGGGCCTCTCGCCCGACCCCGCGTTGCTGCGCCACGCGATGCCGATCGTGCGCGAACGGATGCGGACCCTCGCAGAGTGCGTGCCGCTGCTGCGGTTCCTGTTCACCGACGACGTGGCGCCCAACGAGGGGGCCGCGAAGATCCTCGAGAAGGCGCCGGAGGGCTACCTCAAGGTCGTCGCCGAAGCGCTCGATGCCTTGGACGTATGGGACGCGGAGCACCTGAAGGCAACGCTCGACACGGTGGCGACGGCGGCCGGCCTCAACCGCACGAAGGGGTTCCAGCCGGTCCGTGCGGCCGTGACGGGGTCGAACGTCTCCCCGCCGCTGCCGGAGTCGCTCGAGCTGCTCGGCAGGGAACGCACGCTCGCCCGGCTCCGAGAGCTCGCGTGAACCTCCGTCGGCTTGCCGCGGTCGTGGTCGCGGCCGCCGTCGTGTGGCCGGCGGCCGGGGCCGCCGAGGCCGTCACGCCCGTCGCCGCCGGTGCTCCCGCACCGAGCACGATCAAGCCGGCGATCGTGTGGAAGAAGATCCCGTTCGGCGCGAAGCGCAAGGCGCAGACCGCCGCGTACTCGAAGCGGCATTACGGCGAGCACACGTGGCACCTCACCGATCCCCAGGTGGTCGTCGAGCACTACACCGACGGCACGTCGTTCGACTCGGCGTGGAACTCCATGGCCGCGAACGGCGTGCACCTCGGCGAGCACCCGGGCGTGTGCGCGCACTTCCTCATCGACACCGACGGGACGATCTACCAGCTCGTGAACCTCGGCGTGCGGTGCCGTCACGCGATCGGCATGAACTGGACCGCGTTCGGGATCGAGCACGTGGGCACGAACGCGAAGGACATCCTGCACAATCACGCGATGATGAGCTCGTCACTGCACCTCACCGTGTGGCTGATGGCGAAATACGGCATCGCCTGGGGGAATGTGATCGGCCACGCCGAGACCCTCGAGAGCCCGTTCCACCAAGAGCTGTATCCGGACTGGCAGTGCTCGACCCACGCGGACTGGAATCGTTCGGAGATGCGGACGTACCGCCGGCGGCTGAAGAAGGTCGCTCACGCCGAGGGCGTGCCGATCGGATCGCCTCCCGCGTGGGTCGATTCGGGTTGTTGAACGGCGGCCGCCTGCTTCCCTTCGGGGATACAGCGGCCTAGAGTCGAGCCGAGCGGTCGGCTCGGGAGGGGTCGATGGGGAAGACGGCCACCCTGCAGGAGCGGCAAGACGCCGAGGGCTCCTGGCATCAGGTCCTTCGTGACGTGTGCTACTGGTGCGGCTGCGCGTACGTGTTCGCCGAGGACGACCACGATCTCGTCTGGGAGCCCGGGAAGCACCACGACGCCCGTTGCTCCGACGAGGTGTGCGAGTGTCACACGCGTCCGGTGACCGGCCGCCACCGCGACTGAGCGCTTCTCCCTCCTACGAGTCTTCGGCGTCGCGGTAGGCCTCGTCCGCGCGTTTGGCGTCGAGCTCGGCCTCGAGCGCGCGCGACTCGGCGGCAGCGTGCTTCTCGCGAAGCTCATCCACCCGCTGCTGCATCGCCTCGACCTGGTCGCTCAGCCGGTTCGCCGACTCCCGCGCCTGCTCGGCCTTGCGACCCGCGGCGTCGCGATCCCGGCGAAGCCGCCCGAGCTCGCCCTTCGAGATCGACGCGGAGACTTCCGCGGACTCGGGCTCGGACGCCGCCGGCTCCTCGTCGTCGCCGACGCTGTGCAGCCCGAACATGTCGCCGAACCCCACCGACTCGATCGCGCGGTCGAGCGTGCCGGAGCGGAGCCGTTCGCCGTCCTCCGGATCGATCGAAGCCGCCTCGAGCGTGGCGCGGATCGCGTCGATGTGTGTCGTCGCGGCGTGACCGGCCTCCGTGAGGGCATCGGCTGCCGACGCGGAGAGGCGATCGACGATCTTTCGGCGCGCGGCCGTCGCATCGCGGAGCCGGTCGGCGTGGCGGTCCGACGTCAGCGCGGCCTGTTGCGCGGCTCGGATCTCCGCTCCCGCGTCGAGGAGCTCCTGCACGCCGGCGGGGTCGCGGTCGGCCAGCTGGTCGAGCGCCCACGCCGGCACCGACGGCTTTCGCAGAGCCTTCACGCGCGCGGCCTCCTCCGCTTTGCCGGCCTCCTTCAAAGCCTTCACAACCGCATCGCGGGCGGTGACGAATGTCTGCAGTGGCTCGCGATAGAGGGAACGGTGGTCGTCGGCACGATCGTTCATGCCTCGATCCTGCCACACGCCGGGCGACGCGTGGCGCACGGGATGCTCGGAGGGAAGCTGTTAGCGTGCCGAGCGTGACGGCCTCGTCTCGGTTCCGGGTGCTCGCGACGTTGGTGCTCGCGCTGGCCACGGCCTGCTCGTCCGCCTCGTCCGCCGGACCGACGGGTTCGTCCACGCCGACCGCCACCGGGTCGACCGGGACGCCGTCGCCCGCGACGTCGACGGCGAGCCCGCCGCCGCCGATCGGCAACGGGCCGATCGGCTACGTGGGATGCTCGAACTCGGCGGCCGCCGTGAACGGGTACCACCTCGCGGGCGGCCGGCTGATGTGGCCGTTCATCCGCAACTACGGCGGGGGGACCGTGACGCAGTGGGCCACCGGCATCGGCGAGTCGCGGAACCAGTACTGGTCGGCGTTCACGAAGCAGCTGCAGAACCAACCCACGACGCACACCTTCTGGTTCCAGCTCTGCGCGACCGCGGAGGAGAGCCAGAACAACGACGACGAGGCGATCGCCGTGATCGAGGAGATCCGCGCGCGCGTGCCCGACGCCGTGGTGTACATCTCGCCGCTGAACGACTGGGTCGCCCCGCACGTGTGCGCGATCTGCGGTCCCGACGGGCCCGCGAACATGGAGGCCGACGCATCCCAAGTGGTGAAGGCCGGGGAGGCGCTCCGAGGTCCGACGATGCCGCCGCTCGTCGCCGCCTGCACCGACTCCGAGTGCGGCATCTCGTCGCGCGACGCCACGCAGCAGTCGAACGAGGTGGAGCCCGACGGCTGCCACCCGAACACGAACGGGCAGCTGGCGTTCGGCGAGCGCCTCATGCGCTTCTTCGGCTGACGCCGATGTTGCTCCTGGCCGTCGCCGTTGCGGTTGCGGTCGCGTTCGCGGACTCGTCGATCGTCGTGCTCGCGCTCCCGGAGCTCTACGCGCGGTTCGACACGACGATCGTGGGCGTTGCCTGGGTCATCACGTCGTTCAATCTCATCGTCGCGGTGGCGGCGATCGTGCTGCTCCTCGCGGTGCATCGGACGCGCCCGCGCACGCTGCTGACGGCCGGCTCGCTGCTGTTCCTCGCGGCGTCGATCGGGTGTGCGCTCGCGGGCTCGCTGCCGGTGCTGGTCGCCGCACGGTCGGTTCAAGGGCTCGGGGCAGCGCTGCTGCTGGTTGGCGCCCTTCCGGTGCTCGGGGACCTTGCCGGCTCGCGCTCGCGAGGGGCCGCGATCTGGACGACCGCGGGAACGTTCGGCGCGGCCGTCGGCCCCGCCCTCGGCGGCGTCCTCACGCAGGCGTTCGACTGGCGTGCGATCTTCGTCGCGCAGGCGCCGCTCGCCGCCGCCGCGCTGCTCGCGTCGCTCGGCACCCGATCCGAGACGGCGAGAGGCGACGATGCCCGCTCGTCGCTCCGGCGAAGTATCCCGCCGAACCTCGGCCTCGGGATCGTGTTCGGCGCGCTCGTGGGGGCGCTGTTCCTCGGCGTCCTGCTCGTGATCGACGTGTTCGGCCGCGCGCCGATCGCCGGCGCCGCGATCGTGAGCCTGATCCCTCTCGGCGCGGTGGTCGCGCGACCGGTCGCGACGGGCCTCCCCTCGTGGGCCTCCGTGGCCGGCGGCGCGGTCCTGCTCGGCGCTGGGCTGCTCGCGCTCGCGCTCCTGCCGTCCGAGAGCCTCGCGTACGCGCTGCCGTCGTTCGCCCTGTGCGGCTTCGGCCTCGGGCTCTGCGTGCCCCGCCTCACCGAAGCCGCGCTCGCCGGCGACGGCGACGTCGGGGCACGCGCGACGTTCACGGTCGGTGCCCGCCATCTGGGGCTCGTCCTCGCGCTCGCGATCGTGGCGCCCGCGCTCGCTCGCGACCTCGTCGTCGCGGCCGACGTCGCGAAGCTCAACGGAGCCGCGGTCGTCATCGACGCACCGATCGACGGCACCACGAAGATCCCGCTCGCGCTCGACATCCGCGACGCCCTCGACCGGGCGCCGAAGGGAGCCCTGCCGGACTTCACCCCGGTCTTCGACCAGCACGGCGCGGCGAAGGATCCCGCACTCCGTCTCGTGCAGGCCGATCTCGACACGTCCATCACGGAGGCGGCCACCCGCGCGTTCCGGCGGTCGTTCCTGTTCTGCGCGCTGCTCGCGGCGCTCGCGCCGTTCGCGATGGTCCTGTGGCGAAGGCGGGTGTGGGCGTGAGGCGCCGCGCAGCCGCGATCGCCGCGCTCGCGCTCGCCGCCGCGGCGGCCACGGCGCTCCTCGCGGTCGAGGTGGCGAACGGTGCAGCCGACGCGGGGGCGCTCGCCGTCCGGGACCCGTGCGCGCCCCGCCGCGCGTACCCGGGGCAGGGCATCGACGCGACCGTGCAACGCGTGGTGCTCGACGGCCTCGACGGGGCCGCGTGCGAGCTCGGCACGACCAGGGAGGAGCTCGTGCTGTCGCTCGCCCCGCGAACGGGCGCGGCGCCCGGCCCGTGGGACGACGCGACGATCGAGCGGGCGCTCCGCGCCGGCCTGCTCGAGGCCGTCGACGATGCGGAGCAACGGGGGTCTCTCAACGGCCTGGTCGCGGCCGCCCTGCGTCAGGTGGCACAGCACGCGCCGGTGCAGTGGCTCGTCGACGGCGGGCAAGGGGTCGCGGGGTTGTTCGACTGAGACAACCCGCGCGCCCCGGCGCAGGCACGTTGGGCGCCAAACACTCTCTGGCCCCGCGAGTCGCCAGGAGTCGTCGTGACTGGCTGGACAGGGACCCCGCAACGGGTCAAGAATGAGCGGCTGATCTGGTGAAGCTTCGGCGAGGGCCACGCCCTGGTCGTGCGCCTCCGCCGCCGCCGTCACAAGGGGGGTTGGGTCAATGGCGACGCAAGCCGACGATCAGATGATCTCCGAGAAGATCGCGCCGGTCCTCGTCTCGAGGACGCTCGGGCCGTTCGACCTCGTGGTGATCTTCGTCGCGATCGTCCTGTTCATCAACAACTCGGCGGGGGTGCAGTTCGCCGGTCCCTCGATCTTCGTCTTCTGGATCCTTGCGTTCGCGTCGTTCCTGATCACGGGCGGGTTCGTCACCGCGCAGCTCGGGCGCATGTTCCCGGAAGAGGGATCGCTCTACGTGTGGACCCACAAGGTGTTGGGCCCGTTCTGGGGGTTCTTCGCCGGCTTCGTCGCCTGGTGGCCGGGTCCGATCGTGATGGTGGCGGCCGGCGGCCTCGTGGCCGGGTTCATCCAGCAGATCGCGGCGTTCTTCGACTGCGACGGGGCGCCGTGCGCGATCCTCACGAAGAACTGGGAGATCGGGATCGTGATCCTCGCCGTGATCGTGTTCAGCGCCGCGATGTCGCTGCTCAAGATGCGGGTGACGCAGAACTACGTGAACGTGCAGTTCTTCGCGTACGCCGCCGCGATCTTCCTCATCGGCTTCGCGGGGGTCTGGTGGTTGATCAAGGGCAACCCGTCCTCGACCTCCTTCGCGGGGTTCCCGGGTTCCCAGGGTTGGGACATGTTCCAGGGGGACAAGCTCGGGCTGAACCTCCCCGCGAACCTCACGTTCTTCTCGTTCGCGATCCTCGCGCTGCTCGGCATCGAGACGCCCCTCAACATGGGGGTGGAGGTGCACGGCGGCGAAAAGGCGATCCGCACGTACCTCTTCTGGGGCTGCATCATCGTGATGGGCGCCTACCTCTGGACGACCTGGGGCAACATGGTCGTGATCGAGGCCGGCGGCGCGAACGGCGTCACGGGCGGGGCGCAGGCCGTCGGAGCCTCACTGGGCAAATGGGCCGGCGTGCTCGTGGCGGCGATTCTCGCCTGGGTCTTCCTGACGGCGACCGTCGTCTACAACTACGCGTTCGCCCGGCTGCTGTTCGTCTCGGGGCTGGAGAAGCGGTTGCCGCACCAGATCGGCGCGGTGAACAAGAACAAGGTGCCGGCGAACGCGGTGATCCTGCAGTCCGTGATCGCGGTCCTGATCACGATCCTCGTGTACTTCATCATCGGCGCCGGCGGCGGCGATGCGAACAAGCCCTTCTACGCCCTGTACGCGGGGCTCACGATCGTGTGGTGCATCTCGACGGCGCTGCTGTTCCTCGACATCTTCTTCGCGAAGCGAGCGAACCCCCAGAAGTTCGAGGACGCTCGCAGGATCTCGGTGGGTTGGCTCTACGTCTGTGGAGCCGTCGGAACGATCGCGAACGTCCTCGCGGTGCTCTTCATCTTCGTGGGTTCGTGGTATCCGGCGGGGTTCCCGACGCTCGCGGAGTGGAATGCGTGGATGTTCGGTATCACGGCCATCTCGGTGATCACCGGCATCGTGATCTACGCGATCTCGCAGCAGACGAGGAAGGGCAAGACCGACGA
>DATBIS010000113.1:0-3452 GCA_036556805.1 Actinomycetota bacterium
GCCGTCGAACGACGCATGCTCGGGCCACGGGCCGCCGGGCTCGATCTCAGGCATCGTCGCCGGCGCGCTCCATCGACTCCGGCGCGGAGACCCCGAGCAGGTCGAGCAGGTTCGCGATCACCTGCTTGGCGCCGCTCGCGAGCCACAGCCGAGCCTGCGTGAGCGCCTCGTCGTCGGAGACCACCCGGCACTCGGTGTAGAACCGGTGGAAGCGGGCCGCGAGATCCTGCGCGGCGTGCGCGACGCGCTGAGGCGCGCGGAGCTCGGCCGCGGCGGCGATCTGCCCCGGCACATCGGCGATCGCTCGAAGCAGGTCGGTCTCGGCGTCGTCGGTCAGCAGTCGCAGGTCGACCTCGTCGATCGGACGGAGCTCGACGCCCTCACGCGCGGCCTTGCGAAGGATGGACGCGATGCGGGCGTGACCGTACTGCACGTAGAACACGGGGTTGTCCATCGACCGGCGCCGAACCTCGTCGATGTCGAAGTCGATCGTGGCGTCGTTCGAGAAGAGCAACAGGTGGAACCTCGCGGCGTCGACCCCGACCTCGTCGAGCAACCGATCGAGCGTGATGAAGTTCCCCGACCGTTTGCCCATCGGCACCGGCTCACCGTCACGGACGAAGGCAACCCACTGGTAGATCACGATCTCGAGCGCATCGGGATCGTAGCCGAGCGCTCGGGCTGCGCCCTTCAGCCGCGCCACGTCGCCGTGGTGATCCGCGCCGAGCACGTACAGCAGGTGGTCGAAGTCTCGAGCGAACTTGTCCACGATGTAGGCGCAGTCCGCACCGAAGTACGTGTGCTGCCCGTTCGATCGCACGATGACGCGGTCCTTGTCGTCACCGTAGTCGGTCGAGCGGAACCACACGGCTCCCTCGGACGTGTACGCGGCGCCCGCCTCGCGCAACCGCTCCACGGCCGCGTCGATCTCGCCCTTCGCGTCGAGCTCGGATTCCCGGAAGTACGAGTCGAACCGCACCCGGAACCGGTCGAGCGTCGCCTCGATCCAGCCCAGCACGCGGCTGACCCCTTCGGCGCGCATCCGAAGGAACCGTTCCTGGTCGGGCAGGTCGGCGAGCTCGGGCCCTTCGGTGTCGAGGATGTCGCGGGCGAGATCCTCGATGTAGGCGCCGTGGTAGCCGTCCTGGGGCACCTGTGCGTCGCGCCCGATGAGACGCAGGAACCTCGCCTCGACCGATGCCCCGAACCGATCCATCTGGCCACCGGCGTCGTTGAAGTAGTACTCGCGCTCGACGGTCCAGCCCGTCGCCTCGAGCAGTCGCGCGAGGGCGTCACCGATCGCGGCGTTCCTCGCGTGGGCCACGGTGAGGGGCCCCGTCGGATTCGCGCTCACGAACTCTACCTGCACGCGACGACCGTGGGGCTCGGCCTTTCCGTACGAGCCGCCTTCGAGGGCCACCGTTCGCAACGCATCGTGCAACCACTCGTCGGTGACGAACAGGTTCAGGAAGCCCGGCCCCGCGACCTCAGCCTTCTCCAGGAACGACGCCGCCGGCAGCGCGTCGAGGATCGCCTGGGCGACCTCACGAGGAGGCTTCCCCGTGCGCGCGGCGAGACCCAACGCGACGTTGGTCGCGAAGTCGCCGTGATCACGCTGTTTCGGCACGAGCAGCTCCGGCGTGGGCAGGTCGCCGTCGATGCCCAGCGACGGGGCGGCCGCGGTCAGGCCTTCGGACAACAGCGCGACCAGCCGGTCCTCGATCACCCCTCACCGCTCCCCGGGAGCGCCGCGCGGACGGTCGCGACCAGGACCTCGGGATCGAACGGCTTCGTCACGTAGGCCGCGACGCCGAGGCGCTCGCCGCGGGCTTGATCCTCGTCCTGGGTGTGCGCCGTGAGCAGGACGACGGGGATCCCGAGCATGCCGTGCTCGTCTCTGAGCCGTCGGCACACCTCGTAGCCGTCGATCCCCGGCATCGTCACGTCGAGCACGATCGCGTCCGGCCGGACCTCCAGCGCACGATCGATCGCCTGGTCGCCCCGCCTCGCCGTGGACACCCGGAACCCCCCCAGCCGGAAGTTGAGCTCGAGCAGGCGCACGATCACGGGGTCGTCGTCGACCACCAGCACGTGCGGCTCGGCTCCCTGCATCGGTCGAGGATAAACGGCGGTGATCGGCTCCCTGCGCGATCACCTCGCGCGTGGAGCGACCTGGGCCGTTCGCCGGGCCCGAGGTCGTCGAGCGCGGATCGATTTCGCGGGGCGGGTGGGGCGGACGGGTCGACGAAGATCGGGCCGAACCCAGCGCCGAGGAAGGGTTGGGTAGACTCGCCCTGCCGCCCCCGTAGCTCAGGGGATAGAGCGCCGGCCTCCGGAGCCGGGTGCGCAGGTTCGAATCCTGCCGGGGGCACCGGCGGCCCGTACGATTGGCGGGCATGAGCGACCCCCGGCAGATGCGTGCGCCCTCCGGGTTCCACGACGATCGCCCGCTGGAGCGCGACGATCTGCTCGACGACCCACTCGCACAGTTCCGGAGGTGGCTGGCCGATGCCGAGGCCGCCGAGGTCCCGCTTCCCAACGCGATGGGGGTCGCGACCGCCGACGCCGACGGACGGCCCTCGGTGCGGCACGTGCTCCTGCGCGGCGTCGACGCGCGCGGGTTCCAGTTCTTCACGAATCGTCGCAGCCGCAAGGGCCGCCAACTGGCCGAGAACCCGTGGGCCGGAGCGGTCTTCCTGTGGAAGGAGCTCGACCGCCAGGTGAACGTCACGGGACCCGTCGAGCCGTTGCCCGACGCGGAGTCCGACGCGTATTTCGCCGAGCGGCCGCGCGACGCGCAGCTCGGCGCCTGGGTGTCCGCGCAGAGCTCGGTGATCGACGGCCGGGCCGTGCTCGAGACAGCCATGGCCGCCGCCGACGATCGGTTCCCCGCCGACGTGCCACGGCCTCCGCACTGGGGAGGCTACGTGATCCATCCCCACACGATCGAGTTCTGGCAGGGGCGGCGACATCGCCTGCACGACCGGTTCCTGTTCACGGCGGAATCCGTCGGCTGGCGGGTGGAACGCCTGGCCCCCTGATCATCGGATCCGGCCCTCGCCCGGCGGGCCCTTCGCCCCTAGGGACCGACCCTGGACGCCGACACGATGCCGGTCATGGATACCGAGACCCAGCTGCAGCGCGCCGGTCTCCGTCGCCGGCAGATGGTCGACGGCAACGAGGCCGTCGCTGCGGTCGCCCACCGCCTGAGCGAGGTCATCGCGATCTACCCGATCACCCCGTCGTCGGCGATGGGCGAGCTCGCCGATGCGTGGTCGGCGAGCGGCCGGCACAACCTGTGGGGCGCGGTGCCCGACGTGGTCGAGATGCAGAGCGAGGGCGGGGCCGCGGGCGCGCTGCACGGCGCGCTGCAGGCGGGATCGCTCGCGACGACGTTCACCGCGTCGCAGGGTCTGCTCCTGATGCTGCCCAACATGTTCAAGATCGCGGGC
>DATBIS010000114.1:0-8161 GCA_036556805.1 Actinomycetota bacterium
GACCGCGTTGCCAATTCCGTCTCGCGGCACGGTGATCGAGAGCTCGCCCTTCCGGATGATCTTCGTGAGGTCGTCGCCACTCTTGCTGGGCCCGGCCTGGTTCCCTTGTCCTATGGAAGGCTGAAATAGGTTGCCCAAGTGGTTCTGTTCTGAGTCGAAGGGAGAACGTGCAGGCTCGACGCCGGCCAGTGCGCCGGCGCCCGGCACCGTCGTTCCTTGGGCGGCCGGCGCCGACATTTTGGCTGCGTTTCTTTGACTTCCGGCGATCAAGCCGATGAGTCCGGCCACCAGCAGGAACGCGGCGATCCCCGCCGCGACCCCCATCCAGTTCCGACGTCGCCGAGGTTCGACCCGCTTGTGCGGTCGATCGGACTCCAGCCCGTGCTCGAGCTCGGCTGCCCGAAGCAGGTCCTCCTCAAGCAAGTCCAGGTACGCGATCTCGGTCCGCATCAGTCGTTCACCACCTGCATGCCTTGGAGCGCCACGCCGAGGTGTCGCAACCCCCGGCTCACTCTCTGACGAGCGCTCGTCTCGGTGCACTTGAGCTCCCTCGCGACGGTCGCGTAGGACCTGCCATCCAGCACGCGCAGCTGCAGCGCCGCGCGCTGCTGCTCGGGCAGCGACCCGAGCGCCTGGATCAATGCCTCGCGGAGCGGTTCGAAGTCGACGAGCTCCTCGACGCGCTCGTAGTCCTCGGGCGGCAGCTCGCGCTCGGGCATCCCCAGCCGCCGCCGCGCGGATGCGTCCACCTTCCCCGTGCGGAAGAACCGGCTCAGCTGATGCCGCGCGATGCCGTAGAGCCACGCCACGCCGTCCACTCCTTGGTCTCGGTAGCTCCCGCGCGAGGCGAAGGCCTGCGCGAACGATTCCGCCGTGAGCTCGGCCGCGGCCTCGGGGTCGAGCGTGCGTCGCGCCAGGTAGCGGAGGATGTCCTCGGCGTGCCGCCGGTAGAAGACGGCGAACGCCTCCGGATCCTCGCGCGACGCAAGGAGCAGCTCGGCGTCGGTGCGTTCCTCTCTCACGGATCCCTCTCGAACGCGTTCACCCGTACCATGCCTCGAACGCCTGCCGTCGTGACAGGCCCATCTGCCTAGGAGTACGCATGCCACCGGATTCGTTCCCCCGTCAGCAGGCACGAACGCGCAACTTCAACCTCGGAGCCCCCGCCGGGTTCCAGATCCTCGGCGACGGCTCGCGGGTCGCGTTCGTGCGGTCGAAGGCGGGCGACGACCCCGTCGCGTGTCTGTGGACGCTCGAGGTGGAGACGGGCGAGGAGCGGCTGATCTTCGATCCGGGGGCCGGCGACGAGGCGCACCTGTCGCAGGACGAGATCGACCGGCGGGAGCGCGTGGGCGAACGTCACGCCGGGGTCACGTCGTTCGCGACGGACGAAGCCGGGCGGATCGCGGCGTTCGTGCTCGGCGAACGGCTTTTGGTGGTCGACCTGTCGAGCGGGGACGTGCGGGAGCTGCCGACGCCGGGAGAGCCGTTCGACCCGAGGCCCGACCCCACCGGGCGGCGCGTGGCCTACGTGTCGCGTGGAAGCCTGCGGGTCGCCGACCTCGGGAGCGGGAAGGACGTCGAGCTCGCCTCGGATCCGGACCCCGACGTGCACTGGGGCGTGGCCGAGTTCGTGGCGGCCGAGGAGATGGACCGTCGGCGCGGCTACTGGTGGTCGCCGGACGGCGAGCGGATGGCGGCGGCCCGTGTCGACGAGCGCGCGGTGTCGATCCGGTACCTACCGTCGCCGATCGATCCCACCGCGAAGCCGCGCGCGGTTCGTTATCCCGAAGCCGGGGGAGTCGACGCGATCGTGACGCTGTCGGTCTTGTCGATGGACGGCGCGGGTGTCGACGTCGAGTGGGATCGCGAGGCGTTCCCATACTTGATCACGGTGACGTGGGGATCCGAGGGGCCGCTCACGCTGCTGGTCATGTCGCGCGACCAGCGCACGCAGCGCGCGTTGTCGGTCGACCACGACTCTGGAGCCACGAAGGTCGTCGCGGAGGACCACGACGAGCACTGGTTGCACGTCGTCGCCGGCGTTCCGGCGTGGCTCCCGGGAGAACGCCTGCTGATGACGCGCGACCTCGACGACACGCGCCGCCTCACGATCGACGGCGAGCCGGTGACGCCGGTCGGGCTGCAAGTCGACCACGTGATGGCGGCCGGCGAGGAGATCGTGTACGCGGCCACCGACGACCCCACCCAGATGCACCTATGGCGCGTGGCGGCCTCCGGCGGCGACGCCGAGCCCATCACCACGGCCCCGGGCTTGCACGGCGGAGAGGCCTCCGGGGGCGTTGCGGTGGTCGCGTCGGCGGTGGTCGAGGAGCCGCTGACGACGTTCGCGGTGCTGCGAGACGGCGCACGGGTCGCATCGATCACGTCGCACGCGGAGCGGCCGATCCTCGAGGCGCGTCCGCGATTCATCACGGTCGGCGAGCGCGAGCTCCGGTGCGCGCTGCTCACGCCCGGCGGCGAGGATCCCACCGAGCCACTTCCCGTGTTGCTCGATCCCTACGGCGGGCCGCACGGGAGCAGAGTGGTCCGCTCGCACCGCGCGTTCCTCGAGCCGCAATGGTGGGCAGATCAGGGGTTCGCGGTGCTCGTCGCCGACGGCCGAGGCACGCCGAACCGCGGCCCCGAGTGGGAGCGCACGATCCATTTCGACGTCGCCGACCCGGTGCTGCAGGACCAGGTCGACGCGCTCCAGGGCACGGCCGCGCGATTCGGCTTCCTCGATCTCGATCGCGTCGCGATCCGCGGCTGGTCCTTCGGCGGCTATCTGACCTGTCTGGCGCTGCTTCGCAGGCCCGACGTCTTCCACGCCGGCGTCGCCGGCGCGCCCTCCGTGGACTGGGCGCTCTACGACACCTTCTACACCGAGCGTTACATCGGGACGCCGCAGGAGCATCCGGACGTCTACCGGAGAACCTCGGTGATGGACGACGCGCCGAAGCTCTCGCGGCCGCTGATGCTCGTGCACGGCCTCGCCGACGACAACGTCTACGTTGCGAACACGCTCGCGCTGTCCAAGGCGTTCATGGAGGCGGGCCGACCGCACACCGTGCTGCCGCTCTCGGGCATCACGCACCGGCCGGTCGACGAGCACGTCGCGGAGAACCTCTTGCTGCTCGAGCTCCGGTTCCTGAAGGAAGCGCTCGCGATCGCCTGATCGGCACGCGGTCGTTGCTAGGCTCGCGTGGAGCCACCGGAAGGACGGCGACCGTGTCGATCATCGTGCAGAAGTACGGGGGCACGTCCGTGGGGTCCGTGGAGCGGATCCTCGCGGTGGCCGACCGCGTCGTGGCCGCGCGCGAGGCCGGCAACGACGTCGTGGTGGCGGTCTCCGCGATGGGCCACACGACCGACGAACTGCTTGCGATGGCACGGCAGATCACCGATCTCCCGACTCCGCGCGAGCTCGACATGCTGCTGACGGCGGGCGAGCGCATCGCGATGTCGATGCTCGGGATCGCGCTCAACGCGCGAGGGTGCAAGGCCGCGAGCTACACCGGCTCGCAGGCCGGCATCATCACCGACACGCGCCACGGCGAGGCGAAGATCATCGAGATCAGGCCGAAGCGGATCCTCGAGGCGCTCGCGGACGGGAACGTCGTCGTGCTCGCGGGGTTCCAGGGCCTCTCGAGCGCGTACGAGATCACGACGCTCGGCCGCGGCGGAACCGACCTCACGGCCGTCGCGATGGCCGCGGCGCTCGAGGCCGAGGTCTGCGAGATTTACACCGACGTCGAGGGCATCTTCACGGCCGACCCGCGGATCCTTCCCAAGGCCCGGAAGCTCGACCGCGTTTCGTACGAGGAGATGCTCGAGCTCGCGGCGTCCGGCGCGCGCGTCCTGTATCCGCGATCGGTGGAGTACGCTCGGCGGCACGGCGTCCGGCTGCACGTTCGCTCGTCGTTCGTGGACGACGCCGGCACGTGGGTCGAGGAGGTGCCCGAGAATCAGATGGAAGGCGTGATGATCTCCGGCGTCGCGCTCGACGACGACGAGGCGAAGGTCACGCTCGACCGCGTTCCCGACCGGCCCGGCATCGCCGCGATGGTGTTCAAGGCGATCGCCGAGGAGTCGATCAACGTCGACATGATCGTGCAGAACGTCTCGCACGACGGCCGAACGGACCTCTCGTTCACCGCGCCGCTCGAGCACCTCCACCTGCTCGAGAGCGTGCTCGGCCGGATCGTGAAGGAGATCGGCGCGGAGCGGTTCACGATCGACGACGGCGTCGCGAAGATCTCGCTCGTCGGCGCCGGGATGAAGAGCCACCCGGGCGTCGCCGCCGACATGTTCGACGTGCTCGCGGCCGAGGGCATCAACATCGAGATGATCTCGACGTCGCCGATCCGCATCTCGTGCGTGATCCGCAAGACGGACGGGGAGCGCGCCGTGCGCGCGGTGCACGATCGGTTCGAGCTCTCGTCCGACGGCACGGAGCCGTAGCCGTGCAGCCTCCGCTTCCCGAACCGCCGCCGCAGCGCGGCGTGCCGGAGCCGGCGAAGCAAGCCGAGCCCGAGCGCCACCCCGTGCTGGCTCTCTCGGTCGCGCTCGCCGGCATCGCGGCGATCGCGCTGATCGCGGTCGTGCTCACCCGGCCGGTGCCGTGCAGCGACCGTGACTTCCTCTCGGATCGGTTCGGCTACTGCGCGAGCACGCCCGAGGGCTGGGACGAGGGCGACCAGACCGCGACGGCCGATCGGTTCGTGCTCGGTGGTGCGGCCGCGACGTTCGAGGTGACGGCGACCGAGGTTGGGGGCTCGACCGACACCGATGCGTACGTCGCGGACATTCGGTCGCTCGACGAGGGGGCCGGCTTCGCGGTGGGCGACGTGAAGCGCACCGAGGTCGACGGCGAGCAGGCTGCATACTTCGACGCCGGCGGCGCCTCGGCCGACGACGACTTCGCCGTGCGCGAGGTCGTGGTCGTGCGCGACGGGGTCGCGTGGCGCATCACGTTCACGGATCTCCGCGAGAGCTTCGACGAGCACTACGGAGCGTTCGGCGAGTTCCTGCGGTCCTGGCAGTTCAACTGAGCGGTTCCGCTCCGGGTGGCCGCCACGCCGGCCGATAGGATGCCATGAGCATGCGCGTCGCCGTCGTGGGAGCCACGGGAGCCGTCGGGCGCGAGATGACCCGCATCCTCGAGGAGCGGGACTTCCCGGTCGACGAGTTCGTGCCGCTCGCGTCGTCGCGGTCGGCCGGCCGAAGCGTGCGCTTCCGGGCTCGCGACGTGGCGATCGGCGAGCTGTCGGTCGGCGCGCTCGAGGGCGTCGACGTCGCGCTCGTGTCGGCGGGTGCCGACGTGTCCCGGTCGTTCGTCCCGCAGGCGTCGGCCGCGGGCACGACCTGTATCGACAACTCCAGCGCGTTCCGGATGGAGCCCGGCGTGCCGCTCGCGATCCCCGAGGTGAACCCCGAGACGCTCGAGGGGTCGCCCCGCATCGTCGCCGTGCCGAACTGCACCGCCATCACCGCGCTGCTCGCGGTCGCGCCGCTGCATCGCGCGGCGGGGCTCCGTTCGCTCGTGATGTCGTCCTATCAGTCGGTGTCGGGCGCGGGCTGGAAAGGAGAGCGGGAGCTCTTCGAGCAGATCGACAAGTTGCACGGCCGCGAGGAGGAGCTCGGTGCGCCCGATCTCGCGTCGATGCCGACCGGCGAGGTGTTCGGCAAGACGATCGCGTACAACGTCGTTGCGAAGATCGGCGATGTCGAAGCCGGCGGCTACACCGGCGAAGAGGCGAAGATGATGGCCGAGCCTCGCAAGATCCTCGGGCTGCCCGGGCTGCACGTCGTGGCGACGTCGGTGCGCGTGCCCGTGGCGGTCGGCCACACGGTGTCCATCGCCGCGACGTTCGAGCGGCCGGTCTCGGAGGAGGAGGCACGCGGCGTGCTCCAGTCGGCGCCGGGCGTGGAGCTCCGCGACGACCCCGCGAACGGGGTCTACCCCTCGCCGCTCGAGGCGGCAGGCCTCGACGTGGCGTTGGTCGGACGCATCCGGCAGGCCGAGCACGATCCCAGCACGCTCGCGTTCGTGAGCTGCGCCGACAACCTGCGCATCGGGGCCGCGCTCAACGCCGTGCACATCGCCGAGCACCTGTTCGCGCGCTGAGCGCGGTTGCTCACGTGTCGTCGACGGGCTGGCCGCTCGGGTGCACCTCGTCGGTGAGCGACTTCACGAACCAGGTGCCGTAGCTGCTCCAGTCGTGGGTCTCGTAGAAGCGCAGGGTCTGCTCGCGCCAGCTCGCCGTGACGAGCGCCATGCGGAAGCAGCCACGTTTGCGCGCGAGCTCCTCGGCCCGGCTGAGCAGCGCAGCCCCGATGCCCCTCCCGCGCACGGCCTCGGTCACCACGGTGTCGTGCACGCGCGCCTGCGGTCGGTGGTCGCCGAGCCGCTGGTGGTACTCCATGTCGAGCACGCCCACGACCTCGCCGCCGAGGTCCGCGACCAGCGTGACCGTTTCCAGGCGCCGCAGGTGGCCCGCGAACTGCATGCGGTGCGTGGAGTTCTCGGCGGTGCCCTTCGCCACGCCGCGGCCGAGCTCGACCAGGAGGCCCGCGACCGCGGGCCAGTCCTCGGGGACCGCCATGCGCACGATGAGGTTCACGCGGAGCTCCTTCGGAGGATCAGAAGAAGAACGGGCACCAGGGATCGGGGCCTGCGAGCAGCCGGCTCAACACGTCCACCGCAGGGTCATCGGCATCGAGGAGGCCGAGCCGTACCGCGTCGGCGGGGCGAAGGTACCCCGTGAACAGAGCCGACAGCGTGCCGATGGAGACCGGTCGCGGCGCCCCGCCGACGCGGGTCACCGCCACCTTGCCGCTCGCCGCCTCGATCCGCCAAGGTCCTCCGTTCTCGGGGAACAGCGGATCCTCGACCGCGATCGTGCACGCGCCGTCTTCGGCCGGGTAGCCCCGCCGCTCGAAGGCCGCTTGTACATCCAAGAGTCGCGTCATCCAGGTGAACCGGTAATGCTGCTCCACGTGCTGCTCGTCGACGAGCAGCGAGATCGGGTCGTTCGGCGGCCCGACCCAGCGAACCCACCGGCCGAGGCCGTGATGCCCGCGGAAGTACGCGAGCATCGCGCGGAGCGCGCGGTCGGTGGTCGCGACCAGCACGTTGCAGTCGAGGCCGAACGACACATCGAGCCGGCCCTCGGCCGTCTCGCGCACGAACGCGGCGAACCCCTCGACACGCGCGTCGCCGCGCGCGACCACGACGCGGAAGGTGTCGTCGAACGGCCGGTTGAACACGCGGTCGGTCCACCATCGGCGGCCCGTTGGCTCGATCGCGCCGTTGCGCGCGCCGACCCAGGATCGGTAGCACTGCTCGATCTCGTCGAGATCGTGCTCGAGGTCGGCGAGCTCCACGTCGGGCAGGTCCTCACCCGCGAACGACGGGATCGCGTCGATCGGGAGCTGGTGCTGCGTGAACGTGCCCGCGAGCTCGTAGCCGAGCCGCCGGTACGGCCTGAGCACGGCGGGGTACAGCGACGAGATCGGGTCGCCGCGCCCGCGGGCGTCTTCGAGGATCCGGCGGAGCGCCGCCGACATCAGGCCCGAGCGGCGGCGTTCGGGAAGCGTGGCGACGGCGAAGATCCCCGACATCGGCAGGGCGCGTCCGCCGAACCACTGGAGGAAGTGGAACTCGGCGGCGGCTGCCACGACGCGGTCGCCCTCGTAGGCGCAGCGGAAGTCCTTGAGGGGAAGCCCCGGCGCTCGCGCGAGCGAGCGCTCGAGGGGCGAGTTCAGCGAGGTGCTGAGCAGGCGAGCGATCTGCTCGCGGTCTTCCTCCTGCGGGATGCGAACGTCGTGGGCCAAGCGTCCTGTCTCTTTCGTCTGGCGTACTCGATCGACGGAGACCTTCTCACACGGACCCCTGACAACTTCTTGTCGCTTGACGAACGACAACGTGTTGTCGTGGGGCTGCGGGAGAACCCGAGGGGGACGCCTTCCGGGCCTCGGTCCTCGGGCTGGGCAAAGACATGAAAGAAAGACATGAAAGACAAGACATGAAAGACAAGACAGGGCCGAGAAGGAGAGAGAAGAACGACAGGACGAGGAAGTCGGGCTTGTCTACCACGCGGTAGATAACCGATAATCTGCCACGTGGTAGAGAACGACAAAAGCGCCACGCAACCCG
>DATBIS010000115.1:0-10968 GCA_036556805.1 Actinomycetota bacterium
CCTTCCTCCCGGGGAGGCCGAGGCCCAGGCGCGCGCGTTGCTCGCGCGGTTCGGTTTGGAGGACAAGGCCGACGAGTATCCGGACCGGCTGTCGGGCGGCCAGCAGCAGCGCGTGGCGATCACCCGCGCCCTCGCGATGAATCCGAAGCTCATGCTGCTCGACGAGATCACGAGCGCGCTCGACCCCGAGCTCGTCGCGGAGGTGCTCGACGTGATCCGCGAGCTCGCCCGGGGCGGCATGACGATGGTGCTCGCGACCCACGAGATGGGGTTCGCGCGGGACATCGCGTCGCGCGTCTGCTTCCTCGACCAGGGCGTGATCCTGGAGCAGGGGGCGCCCGACGAGATCTTCACGGAGCCCCGCGAGGAGCGCACGAGGCAGTTCCTTCAGCGGATCATCGCCGCCGGAAGGATGTGACCTGGCGACGACCCCGCTGCCGCCACCCCCGCCGTCACCCGACCCGAATCTGCGGTCCCGGCGCCGCTGGATCGCGCTTGCTCTCTCCATGCTCCTGGTGGCGGCCGGGGTAGCCGTGGCCGTCGTGGTGAGCAGAGAGCCCGTGTCCGAGGTGGCCGCCGATGCCTCGATCGTCTCGCCCACACCGCCCCCCCGACCGCCACCACCACCGGCCAGCGTGCCGGGCTACCCCGGAAATTGGCGTCGATACCAGGCGGTGGGCGGACGCTTTACCGTCGTTGGCCCCGGCTACCCGGAGGAGACCTTCGCGAACGGCGTGCATCGCGCGCGGTTCGAAGACTCGGGGGTGACGATGACGGTGGACTGGTTCGACGAGTTCGCCGCGCCGGCTTCGGAGGTGTCGCACCTGGTGTTCGATACCAAGCGCGCACTGAAGCGCAATCCTGGGACCGTGTCGGAGCAGCACGCGATCAACATCGAGGGTCACCCGGGAGTGGCGCTGCGCATTCAGGGAGGTTTGGGTGGGGAGGGATTCTTCTACGTCATGAGGCTGTTCGTCGTGAACGGACGATCCTTCCAGCTCGCCGCTTCCATCGACCCAAACCGCTTGCAGCTCCGGTTGATCCGCGCAAGGCTGTTCCTGAACTCGTTCGCCCTGACGTAGGCGTCGGCCATGCCGACCAGCGCCGGCCCGAAAGTAAGGCGCGAAGGCTGTCGCCGGCCGGTCCTACACTGTTCGGCGCCATGCCCCCGTTCAAGATCCAGTCCGAGTTCCAGCCCGCCGGCGACCAGCCGCAGGCCATCGAAGGGCTCGTCGAGGGCGTGCGCGCGGGCGAGCCGCACCTCACGCTGCTCGGCGCCACGGGGACCGGCAAGACGTTCACGGTCGCCCACGTCGTGGAGCAGGTGCAGCGGCCGACCCTCGTGATCGCGCCGAACAAGTCGCTGGGCGCCCAGCTCGCGAACGAGTTCCGCCAGGTGTTCCCCGAGAACGCCGTCGAGTACTTCGTGAGCTACTACGACTACTACCAGCCCGAGGCGTACATCCCGCAGACCGACACGTACATCGAGAAGGACTCCTCGGTGAACGAGGAGATCGAGCGGCTGCGGCACTCGGCGACGGCGGCGCTCCTCACGCGTCGCGACGTGCTGATCGTCGCAAGCGTGTCGTGCATCTACGGCCTCGGCTCGCCGGAGCAGTACGAGGGCGAGCTGCTGCGGCCGATCAAGGGCGTCGACCTGCCCCTCGACTTCGCGATGCAGCGGCTCGTCGACATCCAGTACAAGCGCAACAACGTCTCGCGGG
The DNA here is from genome assembly GCA_036556805.1 of Actinomycetota bacterium. Taxonomy (GTDB): domain Bacteria; phylum Actinomycetota; class UBA4738; order UBA4738; family HRBIN12; genus DATBIS01. Next base: position 1,725 of record DATBIS010000115.1, read on the forward strand.
CGCGGGGCACCTTCCGCGTCCAGGGCGACACGCTCGAGGTCTTTCCGCCGTACGAACAGATCGGCTTCCGGATCGAATGGTGGGGCGACACGGTCGAGCGGATCGCCCGATTCGATCCCCTGACGGGCGAGCTGTACGACGAGCTCACCGAGATCACGATCTTTCCCGCCACCCACTACGTCGCGTCGGACGAGCGGATGAAGGCCGCGCTCGTCACGATCGAACAGGAGCTGGGCGAGCGCCTCGGCGAGCTCGAGTCCCAGGGCAAGATGCTCGAGGCCGAGCGCCTCCGCATGCGCACGAACTACGACCTCGAGATGCTGCGGGAGGTCGGCTTCTGTTCGGGGATCGAGAACTACTCGCGGCACATCGACGGCCGCGCGCCGGGCACCGCGCCGTACACGCTGCTCGACTACTTCCCGGAGGACTACCTCGTGGTGATCGACGAGTCGCACGTGACCGTGCCGCAGCTGCACGGCATGTACGAGGGCGACATCTCGCGCAAGTCGACGCTCGTCGAGCACGGCTTCCGGCTGCCGTCGGCGATCGACAACCGGCCGCTGCGGTTCGAGGAGTTCACCGAGCGCGTCCACCAGGTCGTGTACATGAGCGCCACGCCCAGCGCGTACGAGCTGCGGGCGTCGAGGCGTATCGTCGAGCAGATCGTCCGGCCGACCGGCCTCATCGACCCGGAGGTGCAGATCCGGCCCACCAAGGGCCAGGTGGACGACCTCATCGAGGAGATCCGCAAGCGGTCCGAGATGGGCCATCGCGTGCTCGTGACCACCCTCACGAAGAAGATGGCGGAGGACCTCACCGACTACCTGATCGAGATGGGGATCCGCGTGCGCTACCTGCATTCCGAGGTCGACACCCTGCAGCGCATCGAGATCGTGCGCGACCTGCGGCTCGGCGAGTTCGACGTGCTCGTGGGCATCAACCTCCTTCGCGAGGGGCTCGACCTCCCCGAGGTCTCGCTCGTCGCGATCCTCGACGCGGACAAGGAGGGGTTCCTGCGCTCGGGCACCTCGCTGATCCAGACGATCGGACGTGCGGCACGTAACGTCGACGGCACGGTCCTGATGTACGCCGACGAGGTCACTGACTCCATGAAGGAGGCGATCTCCGAAACACAGCGCCGGCGTCAGATCCAGATGCGCTACAACCAGGAGCACGGGATCGACCCGCAGACGGTGCGCAAGCGCGTGACGGACATCCTGCTGTCGCTCGCCGACGATCCCAAGCACGCGCCGGCCCCGAAGAGGGAGCGGCGTCGGAAGGCCACCCACCCGGAGATGCCCCAGGAGGAGCTGGGCCGACTCATCCAGTCCCTCGAGGACGAGATGCACGAGGCCGCGAAGGATCTCCGGTTCGAGTACGCGGCCCGGCTCCGCGACGAGGTGCAGGAGCTGCGCAAGGAGCTCCGGCAGATGCGGGAGGCGGGGGTCGGCGCGTGACCCTCGCGATCCGGGCGCCCGAGGCGTGGCTCGGCCCCGGACGGCTCGTCCGCGATGCCGAGATCGTCTGCGACCGTGGCGACATCCTCTCCGCGGGGGCGCGCGTCGAGAGCGGCGACCACGACGAGATCCTCGAGCTCGACGGATTCCTCATGCCGGCGGTCGCCGATCGACACGTGCACATCGAGCTGTCCGACCCCGCCGCGGTCCTGCTGCGAGGCGTCACCGCCGTGCGCGACCTCGCGTGGCCGGCCGAACGGATCTTCCCGCTCGCCGACGCGTCGGAGCTCCCCACCTACACCGGCCCGCTCGTTCGCGCGGCGGGGCCGATGCTCACCGGGCGGGGGGGCTACCCCACGCGCGACGCGTGGGCGCCGGCGGGCACCGGACGCGAGCTCGACGGGCCCGACGACGCCCGCATGGCCGTGAAGGAGCTCGCCTCGCTCGGCGCGGCCGCGATCAAGGTCTCGCTGAACGCGGAGGCGGGACCGACGCCGTCGGACGCGGAGCTCGCGGCCGTTTGCGAGGAGGCGCACGCGCACGACCTGCCGGTGACGGCGCACGCACAGGGCCACGGTCAGGTGGAGCGGGGGCTCGGCGCGGGCATCGACGAGCTCGCGCACACGCCGTGGACCGAGCGAGTCTCGGACGATCTCCTGGACGCCTGCGCACGTCGGCTGCGCATCGTCTCGACGCTCGACATCTTCTCGTTCGGGCGGGACACGCCCGAGATCCGCACCGCGCTCGACAACCTCCGGCGCTTCCACACGGCCGGCGGCACCGTCATCTACGGCACCGACCTGGGCAACGGGGCGATCCCGCCGGGCATCGACACGCGCGAGGCGCTCCTGCTCGCCGAGGCCGGGCTCGAGTACGAGGAGGTCCTCGAGGCGATGGTGCGCGCGACGCTCGAGCCCGGCGCCCCGGCGGACGTCGTGGGGTTCCGCGCCAGCCCGCTCGACGACCTCGCGGCCCTGGACGACCTGCGGCTCGTCGTGCGCGGCGGCGGCGTCGCGCTCGCGCGCTGAATCGGGGTTGCGCGCCCGACCACCGCGCGCTACAACCGAGCCGACGTGGAGACGCCGAAGGTCGACGACGGGATCTCGCTCGAGTTGCTGGGCCTCGCGGCCCGGAACCACGGCATGCCGCTCGAGGCCCTGCGCTACGACGTCACGCCGATCGGGCTGCACTACCTGCTGATCCACTTCGACATCCCCGAAACCGACCAGGCGACGTGGTCGATCGAGATCGGGGGCCGGGTCCGGCACCCGGTCACGCTCACGATGCAGGACGTCCTGGCCCGGCCGGCCGTCACGTTCGCCGTGACGATGGAGTGCGCCGGCAACGGCCGCGCGCGGCTGTCGCCGCGCGCGAACAGCCAGCCGTGGCTCGACGAGGCGATCGGCACGGCGGAGTGGACCGGGACGCCGCTCCGGCCGATCCTCGAGGAGGCCGCCATCGAGCCCGACGCCGTCGAGCTCGTCTTCACCGGCGCCGACCACGGCGTGCAGCACGACGTGGAGCACGACTACCAGCGGAGCCTGAGCGTCGCCGAGGCCATGCGCGACGACGTCCTGCTCGCGTATGCGATCAACGGGCAGCCGCTCCCGCCACAGCACGGGTTCCCGGTGCGTCTGCTCGTCCCGGGTTGGTACGGCATGACGAGCGTGAAATGGCTCACGTCGATCGAGGCCGTGTCGGAGCCCTTCGACGGCGTGCAGATGGCCGCGTACCTGCTGCGAAGGGACGAGGAGGACGAGGGCACGCCGGTCACGCGGATGCAGCCGCGCGCGCTGATGGTCCCGCCCGGGTTCCCCGACTTCCCGGCCCGAGCGCGCATCCTCGACGCGGGGCCGACGCGCCTGCTCGGAAGGGCGTGGTCGGGCGTGGCACCGATCGAGCGCGTCGAGGTCAGCGTGGACGGCGGCGCGACGTGGAACGACGCCGCGCTCGGACCGATGCCGGCCTCGCCCTACGCGTGGCGCCTGTGGACGTTCGAGTGGGACCCCGCTCCCGGCGAGCATGAGCTCGTGGTGCGCGCGACCGACGCGACCGGCGCCGCGCAGCCGGTCGACCCGCCGTGGAACGTCGGCGGCTTCTCGAACAACATGGTGCAGCGCGTGCCGGTGACGGTGCGCGAGGCCTAGCCTCGCAGCACCGCCGCGAGCTCGTCGAAGCAGCGGTCGACGTCCGCCTCCGTGTTGAAGAAGTGTGGGCTGATGCGGAGGCCGTCGCCGCGGTAATCCGTGCACACGTTGCGTTCGAGCAGCGCGTGACAGACCTTCTCGGCTTCGGGGCCGACGCCGACGTTCACCACGCCGCCTCGTGCCTCACGCGAGCGCGGGGTCCGCACGGAGAGTCCCGCCTCGTCGGCCCGCGCGATGACGTGGTCGGTGAGCTCTCCTTGGCGCGCGCGGATGCGCCCCGGCGTCACCTCCGCGATGATCTCGAGCCCGCCCTGCGCGATCGGGAAGACCGGCGCCGGCGGCGTCCCGTGCTCGAGCCGCCGAGCGGTGGGGTGGTACTCGAGGTGCTGGTTGTCGAACGAGAACGGGTCGCGCGTCGCGAACCAACCCGTGACCGCGGGCGCGAGCGTCGGCACCAGGTCGCGGCGGGCATAGAGGAACGCGAGGCCGGGCCCGCCGAGGAGCCACTTCAGGACGCCGGCGGTATAGAGGTCGCAGCCGAGGTCGTGGAGATCGAGCGGCACGATCCCGATGCCGTGGTAGTCGTCGACGAACGAGAGCGCGCCGCGTTCCCGCGCGATCGCGCAGACCGCCCGCGCGTCCATCAGCGCGCTCGACCGGTACAGCACCCGATTCACCATCACGAGCGCGGTGCGCTCGTCGATCGCGCGGTCGTACTCCTCGAGCGGGATCGTGAGCCCATCGAACGATCGCAGCCACACGATCTCCGCGCCGCGAGGGCGCTGCGCGAGCCACGCGTGCCCGTCGGTCGGGAAGTCGAGCTCGGAGAGCACGATCCGCCGGCGGTCGCCCGAAAGGTCGAGGCACGAGGCGATGGTCGCGAGCGCGATCGAGATGTTCGTGGTGATCGCGAGCTCGTCGACGTCGCACCCGGCGAGCGACGCGAACGTGCGCTTCAGCCGGCCCATCGTCGGAAAGATGTCCTCGAACCACACGTGGTCGGGCGCCCCCTTCGTCGCCCACGCGTCGACGTACTCGTCGAGGTACCGGCGTGAGCGAAGCGACACGGGCCCGAGCGACGCGCTGATCAGATAGGTCTTCGCCCCGAGGACGGGGAACTCCTCGCGGTAGGACTCGAGCGATCGCTCAGTCGTCGCCGTGCTCCTCGAGGTAGTCCACGTAGAGCGGCCGGAGCGCCTGGCCCAGCTCACCCTCGTCGGCCTGGAAGAGGTCGTTCAACAGCGCGAGCGGCCGCGCGATGTCGATCTTGCTGTGCTGGTCGTCGCCCGCGACCTCTTCCGCGACCGGCAGCGCGCGCACGAGGTCCCAGAGGAAGCCGACGTCGACGTGCCGCTGGGCGCGGTCGACCGCGCGGTCGTGCAGCTCCTTCGTCGAGAGCCTCTCGAGCTCCTCGCGCGTCGGCATGCGGCGCAGCCTACTTCGCGTCCGGCGGCATGAAGCGCTCGAACCACGCGAGCATGCGCGTCGTGAGGTCGATGGCCGCGGGGAAGTTCCGCACGCCGTGACCCTCCTGCGGATACAACGTGACCTCGGCCTCCACGCCGCTCGCGCGGAGGGCGCGGTAGAACTCGACGGCCTGACCGGGCGGCGTGCACTTGTCCTGGATCCCCGCCGTGAGGAGCGTGGGCGTCTTCACGCGATCCGCGAAGAAGACCGGCGAACGCGCGTGGTACTCGCCGCCGGGGCTCTCCGGTCGGTCGCGGAGGAAGTCCGCGTCCCAGTGTCCGATGTTCGAGTTGAAGTGCTGCGAGTGCCAGTCGGTGACGGGCGAGATCGCCACCGAGGCCTTGAACCGCGTGTCGCGCGTGGGCAGCCAGCACGACATGAACCCGCCGTAGCTGCCGCCGGTCACGCCGATCCGGTCGGGGTCGGCGATGCCTCGCGCGACCAGCGCGTCGATCGCCGCGAGCACGTCCAGCGCGTCCCCGCCGCCCATGTCGCCGACGACCATCTCGGCGAACTTGCGTCCGCGGCCGGTCGAGCCGCGCGGGTTCGGCAGGAGCACGGCGAAGCCGCGATCGACGAGCAGGGGCAGCGAGCCGCGGGGCCACGCGTCCTGGTAGGACCAGACCGGCCCGCCGTGCACGACGACGATGAGGGGATACGGGGCCTCGGTCGAGGGAGTCGACAGCAGGCCCTCGATCTCGACGCCGTCGGGTGCGGTCCAGGTCACGACCTCCCGCGCGGGATGCAGGCCCCGGAGGAACCGCGTGCCGTCGTGCTCGGTGGATGCGATCGTCCTGGGCTTCCCGTCCTCGACGATCACCACCTCGGGCGGCCTCGACGCGGAGTGGAGGACGGTCGCGAACGCCGTGCCGTCGCCGATCGGCAGCCCCGCGGGGAACCAGTCGCCACTGGCCTCGTTCGTCGACCACGCTTCCTCCGACCGCGCGGTGGTCGCGTCGACCTCCAAGGCCACCGTCTCGAGCCCGCGGAGACCCATGCAGAGCAAGCGATCCGCGCCGCGCCATGCGAACGACGTCACGTCGACGCCGGGCGTCTCGACGCGACGAGGCTCGCCGCCGGCCGGGTCGACGAGCACGAGGTCGCCGGCGAGGATCAGCCGGTCGCTCGCGAGCGCCTCGACGACGGCGATCCGCGAGCCGTCCGGGGAGGGAGTGGGCAGGCCCAGCTGCACGTCGCTCCGCAGCACGATGCGCTCGCGTCCGGTCGCGACGTCGATCACCGCGAGCGGCCCGGCGTACCAGGCCTCCTCGCCGGGGGATTCGGACACGATCGCGGCGACGGCGTCGTCGCCGCACCATGCCGCCTCCCACACGTTGAGACCGCCTCGCGACAGCGTGCGGACCGTCCCGTCCTTGAGGTCGAGCAGCCACAAGCGGCGCCAGGCCGAGTCGTCCTCACCCGAGGACTCGACGTCCGGCATCCACGCGGGCCGCTCGGCCTCGTCGGGACGGACGCTGCCCGAGCCGGAGGCGCCGGCCTGGTCGGCCCCGAGGCCGGCCGCGCCCAGCAGCAGGTGGCGGCCGTCCGGCGACCACGCGAGGTACTCCACGCTGCCCGGCACTTCCGGCAGGGGTGCCGCTTCCGAGAGGGAACCGGCCTCGAGCAGGAACGCCTGCGACCGGCCCTTCTGGACGCGGTCCGAGTGGAACGCGAGCCGCGTGCCGTCCGGCGACCACCGAGCACCGGCGTCCTCGTTGGGGCCGTTCGTGACCTGCCGGAGGCCCGCGTCGCCTTCGACCGACGCGAGGCAGATGCGCGTCTCCGGGGTCCCTTCCAGCTTGTCGAGCCGGATGCCGGTGAAGGCGACGGTCCGACCGTCCGGCGACACCGCGGGGTCGGTGGCGCCGGTGATCCGGCCGAACCCGGGCTCCATCGCGCGCCGGTAGTAGCGCTCCACTTCCTTGTACAGCGGCGTCTCACGCAGGTCTCGGTCCATGAGCCGATACTACGGGAGGCCGTGTCGGCGCGCCCCCGTACACTGGCTGACCGTGGGCACCGACCGCCTCGTCATTCACGGCGCCCGTGAGCACAACCTGAAGAACGTCACGCTCGATCTTCCCCGTGACAGCCTCATCGTGTTCACGGGCCTCTCCGGCTCCGGCAAGTCCTCGCTGGCGTTCGACACGATCTACGCCGAAGGCCAGCGACGCTACGTGGAGTCGTTGTCGGCGTACGCGCGGCAGTTCCTCGGCCAGATGGAGAAGCCGGACGTCGACTTCATCGAAGGGCTCTCCCCGGCGATCTCGATCGACCAGAAGTCGACCAGCCGCAACCCGCGTTCGACCGTCGGCACGATCACGGAGGTCTACGACTACCTGCGTGTGCTGTACGCGCGGGTCGGCCACCCTCACTGCTTCAACTGCGGGCGTCCGATCGGCCGGCAGACCCCCGAGCAGATCGTCGACCAGGTGATGGAGCTTCCCGAGGGCACGAGGTTCCAGGTCCTCGCGCCCGTCGTGCGCGGGCGGAAGGGCGAGTACGGCAAGCTGCTCGAGGAGCTCGCGCGCAAGGGATTCCCCCGCGCGAGGGTCGACGGCGAGGTGCGGGAGCTCTCCGAACCCATCCGTCTGCCGAAGAACTTCAAGCACACGATCGAGGTCGTCGTGGACCGGCTCGTCGCGAAGACGGGGATCCGCCGGCGCGTGGCCGACTCCATCGAGACCGCGTTGCAGCTCGCGGAGGGCATCGCGGCGATCGCCGTGCAGACCGACGGACACGAAGAGGTGCAGAACTTCTCGCAGTCGCTCGCGTGCACGAACTGCGGCCTGTCGTTCGAGGAGCTCGCGCCGCGCAACTTCTCGTTCAACTCGCCGTACGGGGCCTGCACGACCTGCGACGGGCTGGGGACGCGGCTCGAGGTCGACCCCGAGCTCGTCGTCCCGAACCCGGACCTCTCGATCGCCGAGGGCGCGCTCTCGCCGTGGGCGTCGAACACGCTCGAGTACTGGTACCGCGTGCTCGAAGCGGTCGCCGACGCGCACGGCTTCGACCTCGACACGCCGTGGAGGAAGCTCCCGAAGCGGCTCCGGGACGTCGTGCTGTACGGCAGCGAGGAAGAGGTGCACGTCAAGTACAAGAACCGGTACGGGCGTCAGCGCGCGTACTGGACGACGTACGAGGGGTGCATCCCGAACATCGAGCGCCGCCACCAGGAGACCGACTCGGACACGGCGCGCGAGCGGCTCGAGCAGTTCATGCGCGAGATCCCGTGCCGCGCGTGCGGCGGGCAACGTCTGAAGCCCGAGTCGCTCGCCGTGACGGTGGGTGGGCAGAACATCGCGCAGCTCACGTCCCGATCGATCCGCGGGACGCTCGACTTCATCGAGTCGATGGAGCTCTCGGATCGCGAGCGCATGATCGCGGAGCGCCTGCTGAAGGAGATCCGTTCGCGGCTGGGGTTCCTCGTCGACGTCGGGCTCGACTACCTCACGCTCGGGCGCGCGGCGGGCACGCTCGCCGGGGGAGAGGCGCAAAGGATCCGGCTCGCCACACAGATCGGCAGCGGCCTCGTCGGCGTGCTGTACATCCTCGACGAGCCGTCCATCGGCTTGCACCAACGCGACAATCGGCGGCTGCTCGACACGCTCACGCACCTGCGGGACCTCGGGAACACGCTCATCGTCGTCGAGCACGACGAGGCCACGATCGTCGAGGCCGACCACGTCGTCGACATCGGACCCGGCGCCGGCGAGCACGGCGGCGAGATCGTGTACTCGGGCGACCTCAAGGGACTGCTCGAGGAGGAGCGTTCGATCACGGGGGCCTTCCTCACCGGTCGGCGCGTGATCCCGACGCCGGACGTGCGGCGCGCTCGAAGCGACCGGCGCCTTCGTCTGGAAGGCGTCCGCGAGCACAACCTGAAGAACCTCACCGTCGACGTCCCGCTGGGCTTGTTCGTGTGTGTGACGGGGGTCTCGGGAAGCGGCAAGTCGACCCTCGTGCAGGACGTGCTCCTGCGCGTGCTGATGCAGAAGGTGTACCGGTCGAGGCTGTTGCCCGGCAAGCACAAGCGGCTCACCGGTTGGGAGCAGATCGACAAGGTCATCGACATCGACCAGTCGCCCATCGGGCGCACGCCGCGGTCGAACCCCGCCACCTACACGGGCGTGTTCGACCACATGCGCCGGCTGTTCGCGCAAGTGCCCGAGGCGA
>DATBIS010000116.1:0-75087 GCA_036556805.1 Actinomycetota bacterium
CGACGTCGTCCGGGCCCCGGCCGCCGATGCCGCGCAGCGCCTCGCGCACCTCGGTCACCTTGGCGAAGAACGCCGTGGCCTCGCGCGTCTCGACGTTGCGCCGGGACCCCAGGTCGACGTCGATCACCTTCGTGATCCGCCCGGGCCGCGGGGACATGACGACCCCGCGCGTGGAGAGGTACACGGCCTCTGGGATCGAGTGCGTGACGAAGACCACGGTGGTCTCGGTCTCGCGGCAGACGCGCAGGAGCTCGCCCTGCATGTGCTCTCGGGTCATCTCGTCGAGCGCGCCGAACGGCTCGTCCATCAGGAGGAGCGGCGGCGCGACCGCGAGGGCGCGCGCGATCGCGACCCGCTGCTGCATCCCGCCCGACAGCTGCCAGGGGTAGTGGTCGGCGAAGTCCGGCAGCTTCACGAGATCGAGCATCTCGAGCGCGCGCATTCGGCGCGGTTCCTTGGCCCACCCCTTGAGCTCCAGCGGCAGCTCGACGTTCTTCGCGACGGTGCGCCACTCGAAGAGCCCCGCCTGCTGGAACGCCATGCCGTAGTCCTGGTCGAGGCGCGCGTTCCGCGCCGGCTTGCCGTTCACGAAGACCTCGCCGCTCGTCGGCTCGAGGAGGTTCGCGATCAGGCGCAGCTGCGTGGACTTCCCGCAGCCCGAAGGACCGATGAGCGTGACGAACTCGCGCGGCTCGATCACGAGGTCGATGTCGACGAGCGCCTCGACGGCGTTCGACTGCCCTTGGTTGAAGACCTTGGACATGCCGCGAACCTCGACGGCCCGCGAGGCGTTCTCACTCACTCCACTGCCTCCCGAGGGCGGTTGCGCATGAGCCGGTGGTCGAGCAGCGCCACGAGGCCGGCCATCGCCATGCCGAGCACGGCGGCGCCGATGACGGCGGTAAAGAGCTTCGGCGGGTCGCCGGTCGATTGTCGCGCGTACTCGATGATGAGGCGGCCGACGCCGCCCGCGAGCCCGGTCGAGAGCTCCGCGACGATGACCCCCACGACCGATGCCGTCGCCGCGAGCTTCAGCGCGGGGATCAGGTAGGGGACGGCGGCGGGGAAGCGCACCTTGAACAGGGTCTGACGCCACGACGCCGCGTACGAGTGCATGAGCTCGAGCGACGCCGGCGGCGTGGTCGTGAGGCCTTTCAGCGCGCCCACCGCGACCGGGAAGAAGGCGAGGAACGCCCCCATCACCGCGGCCGAGAGCCATCTCGGCCACTCGAAGCTGCCGATCTGGAGCTTGCCGCCCCAGCTCACCACCAGCGGCGCGAGCGCGATCAAGGGGACGGTCTGCGACACCACGAGGTAGGGGAGCAGGCCGCGCTCCACGACGCGAAAGCGCGCCATGAGAGTCGCGAGAGCGAGCCCGACGAAGGCTCCGAGTATGAATCCGGTGAGCGCGAGCCGGAACGAGAACCACGCGCCGGCGAGTACCGCGAGGAACACGGGATGATCGGAGCCGCGACGTTCGGGCCGTGCGTAGCGCGCGAACATCTCCCACACGTGCGGCATCGCGCGGTCGTCGGCCCGGGGGATGAGCCGCAGGCCGAACACGGTGCCGCCGTCTTCTGGCCCGAGCCACTTGTACAGCTCCCAGAGCACGGCGACGAGGAGCAGTGCGAGCGCGAACATCCAGACGCGCCGGAACCGATTCAACGCTTCGCGAGGACGCTCTCGGCGATCGCCGGCATCACGCGCTCGCCGTAGATCTGCAGGGTCTCTTCCTTCGCGTCGTGCTGCAGGTAGACGGCGAACTGGTCGACGCCGAGGCCGCGGAGCTCCCCCAGGCGCCGAACGTGCTCCTCGACGGGCCCCAGGATGCAGAATCGGTCGACGATCTCGTCGGGCACGAAGGCCGTGTGCACGTTGCCGGCCTGCCCGTGCTGGTTGTAGTCGTAGTCCTCCCGGCCCTTGATGTAGTCGGTGAGGGCCTTGGGCACCTCCGAGCTCTCGCCGTACCTCGCGACGATGTCGGCAACGTGGTTGCCCACCATGCCGCCGAACCACCGGCACTGGTCGCGCGCGTGCGCGAGGTCGTCGGTGACGTACGCCGGCGCGGCCACGCAGATCGTGAGCTCGGCGGGATCGCGGCCGGCATCCTCGGCGGCCCGCCGCACCGCGCCGATCGTCCACGCGGTCACGTCGGGATCGGCGAGCTGCAGGATGAAGCCGTCGCCGACCTCGCCGACGAGCTGCAGCGCTTTCGGTCCGTAGCCCGCAACCCAGATCTCCACCCGGCTGCGCGCGGCCCACGGGAAGCGGAGCGTCGACCCGCGGAAGTCGACCTCTCTGCCGTTCGCGAGCTCGCGGATCACGTGCACGGCCTCGCGCAGCTGCACCAGCGTCGATGGCCGGCCGTTGATCACGCGCACCGCGGAGTCCCCCCGCCCGATCCCGATCACGGTCCGGTTGCCGAACATCTCGTTGAGCGTCGCGAAGAGGCTCGCGGTCACCGTCCAGTCCCTCGTGAGCGGGTTCGTGACCATCGGTCCCACCGTGATGTTCCGTGTCTCCGCGAGGATCTGGGTGAAGATCGGGAACGGCTCCTCCCAGAGCAGGTGGCTGTCGAACGTCCACACGTGGCTCATCCCGTACGCCTCGGCGCGCTTCGCGAGCTCCACCACGCGCGCGCTCGGCGGGGTCGTCTGCAGGACGAGGCCGATGTCCATCGTGTCCCTCCCGGGGCTAGCGGGCGACGATCTCGTCGTACGCGTCGGGACGACGGTCCCGGTAGAACGCCCAGCGGTCCCGCACCTCGCGGATCTTGCCCAGGTCGAGCTCGCGCACCACGAGCTCGGGCTTGTGCGCGTCGCCGACGTCTCCGACGAACTGCCCCTCGGGGTCGACGAAGTAGCTCTGCCCGTAGAAGTCGTCGTCGCCGAGCGGCTCGATCCCCACGCGGTTGATCGCGCCGACGAAGTACATGTTCGCGACGGCCGCGGCGGGTTGCTCCAGCCGCCACAGGTACTCGCTCAGGCCTCGATGGGTCGCGGACGGGTTGAAGATGATCTCGGCGCCGTTCAGGCCGAGGATCCGCCACCCTTCGGGGAAGTGCCGGTCGTAGCAGATGTACACACCGACCTTGCCGACGGCCGTCTCGAAGACGGGATACCCCTCGGTGCCCGGCGTGAAGTAGAACTTCTCCCAGAAGCCCTTCACCTGTGGGATGTGGTGCTTCCGGTACTTGCCGAGATACGTCCCGTCGGCGTCGATCACGGCCGCGGTGTTGAAGTAGAGACCCGGCTGCACGAACTCGTACATCGGCAGCACGATCACCATGCCGAGCTCCTTCGCGATCTCCCGGAAGCGCTTGGTGGTGGGTCCGTCGGGGATCGGCTCGGTGTAGCTGTAGTACTCGGCGTCCTGCACCTGGCAGAAGTACGGTCCGTAGAAGAGCTCCTGGAAGCAGAGCACCTGCGCGCCCTGGGCGGCGGCCTCGTGTGCGGCCTCCTCGTGCTTGTCGATCATGGCCTCCTTCGTCCCGGCCCAGTCGGTCTGAAGGAGCGCCGCCTTCACGGTCGTCGACATCGCCATCTCCTGTTCGCGGTCGGCGGGCGCCGGCGCGTCGCTCGCGGGGACGCGTGCCTGCGGCCGTATCGTAACCACAGCTCCGCCTGGGTGCGAATGCGGAGACGGAGGCGAGCGGGCGTCGTTTGCGCGGCCGACGCTCCGCGGCTAGCTTGCAGGCGGAGAGCTCGAGAGGAGCGAGGGGCCGTGAGGACACTCATCAAGGGCGGCACGGTCGTCACCGCGACGGAGACGACGCGGGCCGACGTGGTGATCGAGGACGAGAAGGTGGCAGCGATCGGCGTCGGCATGAGCGTCGAGGCGGATCGCGAGATCGACGCCACGGACCGGTACGTGATGCCGGGCGGCGTCGACGTCCACACGCACATGGAGCTCCCGTTCGGCGGCAGCTTCTGCTCGGACGACTTCGAGACCGGGACCCGTGCCGCCGCGTTCGGCGGCACGACGACGATCGTCGACTTCGCCGTGCAGGACTACGGCGAGGGCCTCCGCCAGGGGCTCGATCGCTGGTTCGCGAAAGCCGAGAAGGCCTGCATCGACTACGGCTTCCACGTGATCGTGCGCGAGGTGAACGACCAGGTCCTCAAGGAGATGGACGAGCTCGTCGGCGAAGGAGTGACGTCGTTCAAGCTGTTCATGGCGTACCCCGGGGTGTTCATGCTCGACGACGCGTCGATCTTCCGCGCGATGCGCCAGGCGGCGGACTCGGGCTCGCTCATCATGATGCACGCGGAAAACGGCGGCCCGATCGACGTGCTGGTGCAGCAGTTCCTCGCGGAGGGGAAGACCGGTCCGGTGAACCACGGCCTCACGCGTCCCCCGGTGATGGAGGGCGAGGCCGTGCACCGTGTCTTCAAGCTTGCCGAGCTCGCCGGCACGCCGGCGTACATCGTGCACCTGTCCTCACGCGACGCGCTCGACGCCGTGCGGGACGCGCGCGACCGCGGGATGCCCGCCTTCGCGGAGACGTGCCCCCAGTACCTGTACCTGTCGCTCGACGACATGGCGCGGCCGGGGTTCGAGGGCGCGAAATTCGTATGCTCCCCGCCGCTCAGGCCGCAGGAGCATCAAGCCGAGCTGTGGAGCGGGCTGCAGGCGGGCGACCTCCAGGTGGTCTCGACGGACCACGCCCCGTTCAACTACGAGGGGCAGAAGGACCTGGGGAAGGACGACTTCTCGAAGATCCCGAACGGGCTGCCGTCCGTCGAGGACCGGTTCACGCTCCTGTTTGGCGGGGTGGCCGCAGGCCACATCGGGCTCAACCGCTTCGTCGAGCTCGTCGCGACCGCGCCGGCGAAGATGTTCGGGCTCTATCCGCGCAAGGGGACGATCGCGCCGGGCTCGGACGCGGACGTCGTGGTGTTCGATCCGAAAGCGGAGCGGGTGATCTCCGCGAAGACCCACCACATGAACGTGGACTACTCGTGCTACGAGGGGCGAAGCGTCGTCGGGCTCCCCGAAGTCGTGCTCCAACGGGGCGAGGTGCTCGTCGAGGCAGGGGAGTTCAAAGGCGGATCCGGCCGCGGGAAGTTCCTTCCCCGCAGCCGGATCGACGCCTGAGTCCGTCGATCAGCCGGTGGCGTCGCGGACGCCTTCCTTGACGTCTTCGGCGGCATCCTTCACCTTGCCGACCGCCTTTCGTGCCGCGCCCTGCGCCTGATCCTTCTTGCCTTCGGCCTCGAGCTGCTCGTCGTCGGTGGCCTTACCCGCCGCTTCCTTCGCAGCGCCCTTCGCCTTGTCCCACGTGCCCTCTGCGCGATCCTTTTCGCCTGCCATGGACTCCTCCTTCATCGGCCCGTTCCTCGAGCGTTATCCCGGGCCGAGGTCGACGAAACGTGGCCGTGTGTAGGGCCCGCGCCTGCAGGGAACACCACTGGTGACGACCGACACGAAGGAGGTTCGACGATGCGTGAGGACGGAACGACTCGCACCGCAACGCGGGCGACGACGGTCGCCGAGGGAGCCGGCCCCTCGCTGATCCGCTGGGGCGCGATCTTCGGGGGCGCCGTGCTCGGACTTGCCCTGATGACGCTGCTCGCGTCGCTGTGGCTCGCCCTTGCCTACGCTTCCAACGTCGAGACGATCCGCGCAAACCTCGAGTGGTACATGGGTGGCTCCGCGGCCGGTTCGCTGTTCGTCGCGGGGATCCTCACCGGGTACCTCACGGGGGTTCGTGGAGCGATCACCGGCATGCTGAACGGCTGGGCCTTGTGGGGCCTGCTGCTGCTCGTCACGTTGTCGATCGGCGTCCCTTCGATCCTCAACCTGTTCAACCTCGGTCGCGTGGCGACGGAGGCGGCGACGGGCGTCGCGTCGCTCGGCGCCGATACGACGCTCTGGGCAGTGTTCTGGACCATCGCGGGCGGCTTCTTCGCCGCAGGATTGGGCGGCGCGATCGGCGGTGCGTTCTCTCGCGAACGGAAGGTGCGCACCGACGTCCGCACGACCGCCGAGGGTGAGCCCGTCGTGGTGCATGACGACGACGAGGATCACTCGCACGAGGAGCGGGAGGTCGCCGGCTCGCGGGCGTCCTGACCTGCGCTGGTGTGAGCGCGTCTCGAGGGGGGTAGGACGTCCGAACAACGACGGCAAGGGAGGTTTGGAATGCGTGCAACGAAGGATCATTCGCTCTTCGCTGACGTGACCGATCGGATCCAGGAGAAGCGGCTCCAGGGCAAGGTTGAGGACCTCGACAAGGAGAACAGCCGGCTCCGCGCCGAGGTCAGCCTGCTGAACGGAAGCCTTCGGCAGGAGCGCGAGGAGCACGAGAAGCTCGTCGATCTCCTCAAGACGAAGCCGACGAAGGTGAAGGTGAAGAAGCGTGTCGGCATCCTGCGCCTGGCCGCCGTGGGCGGGGCCGCCTATGTGTTCGGCGCGAAGGCAGGCCGAGAGCGGTACGACCGGATCCGGACCTGGTTCGACGAGATGCGCGGCAAGGCCGCCGATGCCGGTGAGGAGGCGATGTCGACGATGACGAACGCCGCGTCGCCGACCAAGCCGTCGTCGACCGGGTCGACGCCGCCCAGCACGGCCACGGGCCTCTCGTAGCTCGGAAGGTTCGGCTTGGAGGGGCCGCGGCGCCCGAAGGGCGCCGCGGCCCCTTCGCTTACTCGGGGGCCACGGTCTCCTCGGACACCCGCTGCTCGACGTCCAAGGCCTCGGTGTCCGCGCGATCGAGCCGCTCCCCGGTGACCTCGTGCCCGCACGAGAACGTCTCGATCTGGCGGCTCTCCGGCTGCTGGCCCTCGTCGGACGCGGCGTCGTAGGACAGATCGCGGAGGACTCCCTCCCCGCACACCGGGCACCGACGTTCCTCGTCCACGACGGCGGTCACGATCCGACCTGGGGCACCGGGCCCGGAGGAACCGGGGGACTCGGCGGCGGCGGCCCGGGCACCGGGGTGGGAGGCGTGGGCGGCGGAGGCGTCGGCGGGACCGGCGCAGGGTCGGGGTCCGGCATCGGCGTGGGCTCGGGGTGCTCCGCGGCGGGATCCGGGCGCGGGGAAGTGCGGCCCGTGCGGTCGTCCGGTTCCCGCCCGAGCGAGGCAGTGCGCACCGCGAGCGGGAGCGCCCAGAGCGCGATGCGATGCGCGAGCACTCCGTCGAGGGATCCAAAGCTCTGCATGGAAAGCCTCCTTCGCGTCCGTCCACCCGCAACGGCACGCACCGTTTACCCCTCCGGTCGCCGAGCTACACGCTCGTCGCCGAAATCCACGCGCACGTGTTCGCCCTCGATCGCGGCCGCCTCGTCGGCTTGACCCTCGAGGCTTCGCCGATCGGCGGGACCGGTCGGCGGCGCGACCATCCGCCGCGGCCAGAGGTGCCGCGACCACACGACGTTCACCTCCGCGGCGAGCACCGCGACTTGGGCGCCCAGGTAGATCCACCACAGCAGCCCGATGACGACCGCGAAGAATCCGTAGACGTCGGAGGCTCCCCGGATCTGGCGGTCGACCAGGTACGCCCCCGCACCCTGGAGCGCGACCCACAGAAAGCCGGCGAGGATCGCGCCGGGCGCCACCTGCCGCCACGTGACGTCGGCGGCCGTGAGCAGGCGGAACGCCGTCGCGAAGATCCCCACCTCGAGGAGCACCGCGCCGAGCAGCGCCAACGCGCGAAGCGGCAGCGCCGCGCCGCCCGACATGCCGAATCCCGCGAGCGAGGCCGTCACGGGGAGCGTGATCCCGGCGGCCACGAGGGCGGCGAGCTGTCGAAGGCGACGCGTCGCGAACGAGCCGCGATCGCGCACGGGGACGTCCCACACCTGGTCCATCGCGTTCTGGAAGCCGCCCACGACCGCCATACCGGACCAGAGCGCGGTGACGAGGCCGAACGCGAGCAGGGGCACGCTCCCCTCGAGCGCATGCACGTTCCGGCCGATCTGCGTGCCGACGACCGGAAACTGGGCGAGCGCCGAGTCGATGATCCGCCGCTGCAGGGCGGGGTCGTTTCGAATCGCAAAGCCCAAGACCGTCACGAGGACGAGGAGCAGTGGAAAGATCGAGAAGAAGCCGTAGTAGGCGACGAGGGCGGCGAGCGATCCGCCTCGATCTTCGGAGAACTTCTTCGCCACCGCGTACGGGAACGCTCGCCACGGTCGCGAACGCTGCCAGGCGTCCAACCGCTCGGTCCACCGCCGCAGGTGCTTCATCGTCCCGGCGCCGCCGGCGCCGCGCCGGCGACCGGCCTCAGGCCGCCGGGTGGAGGGGGTGCTTCGGGCGCACCCGGATCTGGTAATGGCGCGCCGGCTCGTGCTGCCAGCAGCGGGCGCCGTCGTTGTAGCGCGACAGCACCGTCTCGCATGCGTCCGCCTCGCACACCCTTCCGGCGGAGAACGCCCGAATGGGGCTCACGGAGGCGGGCGGCGTCGTCGACCCCCTGAGGACGCCCAGTTCTTCGTCTTGGAGCTGCGGTGACATCGGGTCTCTCCTCCACGATCGGTCGCGGAGCCTGTACCCGCCCCCGGGCGGCTCGAAACGAGCACACGGCTCGCGCCCTAGGGCTCGACGCGAACGACGAGGATCGCGATGTCGTCGCGCGGATGCTCCGGTCCGAACGTCAAGACGGCCCGCAGCAGGTCGTCGGCGATCTCGTCGGCCGAACGACCCTTCGCCCCTCGAAGCGTCGCGACCACGCGCTCCTCGCCGAACGCCTCGCCGGCTCGACGCTCCTCGGTGAGCCCGTCCGTGTAGAAGATCACCGCGTCGCCGGGCTCGAGGTCGGCGAAGGCGTCGGTGAGGCTCGGATTCGGGAACGTGCCGAGCAGCGTCCCGAGCTTCCCGAGGCTCGAGACCGAGCCGTCGGCCCTGCTGAGCAGCGGGAGCGGATGGCCGCCGCACGCCACCGTGATGCGCTGGCCGGTCGGCGTCGGGTGGAGTCGCGCGAAGACCGCGGTGCAGAAGCGATCATCCTCGTGACGCAGCAGCGACTCGTTGAGCGTCTTGAGGATGCCCGACGGGCGGGTCTCCGACAGCGCGGCGGTCCGGATCGTGTACCTCGACAATGCCATCACGGCCGCGGCCGGCGCTCCCTTGCCGCACACGTCGCCGAGCGCGATGCCCCAGTCGTCGTTCGCCATCGAGAAGACGTCGTAGAAGTCCCCCCCGACCTGCGTGCCGTCGCCGGAGGGGCGGTACCGTGCGCTCAGTTCGACCCCCGGCACGTCGGGCAGCGACGGGGGGAGGAGGCTGCGCTGCAAGGTGTCCGCGACGATCGCGCGCTCGGCGTAGAGGCGGGCGTTCTCGAGCGCCTGAGCCGCCCTCGCGGCGAGCTGCTCGGCGAGCGAACGATCCGCGTCGTCGAAGGGCCTCGCGTCGTCGGATCGGCCCAGCACGAGCACGCCCGAGGCGCTTCCTCGGTTGGACAACGGCACGATGAGCGCGGATCGCAGGCCCATCCCCTCGAGCGCCCCCTGCCCCTGGCTGCCGGACACGAGGCTGCCGGCGAACGACGGCCCGATCGTCGGCACCATGATCGAACGGTTGCTCGCAAGCGCCTGCGCGACGAGGTTGCGTTCGTCGTCGAGGACCGGAGCCGCCTCGGCCACCTCGAGGAGGAGCTCGCGGAGGTGGGGGACGCGATGCGCGACGGCGGTCCGCACGCCTCCGCCCTCCGGCCTCACGCGCCACACGATCGCGACGTCGGCGAGCCCGGAGACCGCGACGTCCGCGAGTCGGCTTGCGATCTCGTCCACGTCGAGCGAGCCGGTGAGCTTCAGCCCCGCCTCGGTCAGCAAGCCGAGGCGCGTGATGGCGGCCTCCGCTCGGGCGCGGGCGAGCTCCGCTGCCTCGCGAGCCCTCCGCTCGAGCTCCAGGAGGCGTTCCCGCTCGCGTTCGGCCTCGTGACGCTCCGAGAGGTCGAGCACGAAGCCGATCGCGCGGAACGGCTCGACCTGCAGCAGGGCGAGGCCGAGCAGCACCGGAACGCGGCGCCCGTCCCTGCGGATGTACTCCTTCTCGAAGGGCTCGGCCCGCCCCGTCTCGAGAAGCTTGTGCATGGCGGCGTCGCTCAGATGGCGCTGATCCGGCGGCGTCATCGCTCGCCAGCGGAGGCGACCCGCCTCCAGGTCCTCGCGCGTGTAGCCGACGATCTCGAGGAAGGCGTCGTTCGCTTCGAGAATGTCGTCGTCGGGACCCTCGACCATCGCGCCGATCACGTTGGACTCGAGCAGCCGCCGCGCACGCGCGGAGGTCTCGTCCTCGGCGCGCTGCAGGCGGGCCCGGTCCAGCGCGATCGCGGCCTGTCGCGCGACCGCGACGACCAGCTCCAGGTCCTCCTCGTCGAAGTCCCTGATCTCTCGGAAGCGCAGGCCGATCGCGCCGACGACCGACGTGCCCGACAGCATCGGCACCGCCACGAAGGCCTCGTTGCGGGCCGTGGCGTCCGGGCCCATCGCGTAGCGTTCCCTGAGGGCCGCGTCGGACGGCCCCCAGATCGGCACGGCCGATCGCACGGCTTCGGCCATCGGGCGCTCGATCGGCGGCGGCTCATGCGCGAGGTCGAGACGACCCTCACGCGCGACGATCCGCAGGTCGCCCTCCTCGGTCAGCGCCACCGCGCCCCCCGCGGCGCCGGTGGAATCGATGGCCGCCGTCAAGAGCGCGTGGTGGACCTCGTCCTCGGTACGCACGAGGCTGAGCCGTTCCGCGACCTGCTGCAGCGCGCGGGTCCGGGCGAGCGCCCGCTCGGCGCGGATGCGCTGCTCGTGCTCGCGATCGAAGAGCGCCGCGCGCTCGAGGCCGACGGCCAGGCGTTCTGCGACCACCTCGAGCAGGCGGAGATCGGTCTCGCCGAACGTATCCGGCTCCGTCGCGCCGACGACGACGACGCCGACGACCGCCTTCCCGCTCACGAGCGGGGCCAGCGCGAGCGAGCGCATCCGCTGATCGAAGCCGTCCGATCTATCCCTGCCCCTCGTCTCGCCGACGAGCTCCGAGCGTCCTCGTTCGGCCACACGCCCGGCGACACCGAGGCCGACCGGGATCCTGCGGTCGGCGCCGGTCGTCTCGATCCCGCTCGAGGCCCGGGGGACGAGCTCGTGGGTGGACTCGTCGACGAGCATCACGGCCCCCCAGGGGGCCCCCATCACCGTCCGCGTGCGATCGAGGATCTCTTGGAGCATCTCGTCCCGCGGGAGGAGCGTGAGGCCGACCTCGGTGACCTGCGCGAGCCGTCGGGAGAGGTCCTCGGCGCGCGAGTCGCGGCCGATCACCGTCGTATCCCCGGTGGACGGAGGACGATCAGGCGATCGGGACGGGGATTCGAACGGATCGTGCATCCGTCTCGATCATGGGGAAGAGCGACACCAGGAGCTGTTGGCGATACCGGCGAGCGAACGCCTCCATCTCGTCGGTGGTCGGGCCGTCGGAGGCCGGGTCGGGGATCCCCTCGAACTCGACCGTGGCCTTGCCCTCGCCATCGGGAACGCGAACGGAGACCACCGGAGAGTTGGGCGACCCGACCGCGGCCGCGAAGAGCTCCGAGACGGCGAGCTTCACGTCCTCGACCGTCGCGGCGTCCGCCCCGAGGATCCGCAAGGTGGAGGCGACGAACCGCCTGGCGGTAAGCGCGAACGCGCCGTCTGCCGGCGTCGTGAGTCGAGCCTCGATCATCGAGGCGCCGGATCAGCCCTCGCCCGCCGCGTCGAGCGAGGTGAAGGTCGGGAGAAATCCGTCGAGCCCGGTCAGTGCGAGGAGCTTGTGGAGCGACGACGACTCTCCCGCCACGACCGCGAACGTTCCGTCGTGCTCACGGAGCCGCTTGAGGCACGCCACCAGCACGCCGAGGCCGCTCGAGTCGATGAAGGCAACGCGATCCAGGTCGACGACCACCTCGCGAGCGCCCGTGTCGGTCACCTCGACGACCGCCTCGCGGAGCCGCGGGGCCGTATAGAGATCGAGCTCCCCCGCCACTTGGAGGATCGTGCGCGCGCCTTCGGAACGGGTCTCGATCGTCAGATCGATCTCGAACGCCTCCTTCGTGCGGCAAGTGGCCGGCGAGCGAACACCCGGCTGGGGACGTCGGATGGCCGCAGCTAGTATAGGTCGATCCCGTGACCGACCCCGGCCCCGTCTTCGGCAGCGTGCCCGCGAGCAGCGAGTTCGTCCCCGTCCTGCGCGGGCTCGTCGCGAGCGTCGGCGCGCGGGCCGACCTGCCGTTCGAACACATCGACGAGCTTCGGATGGCGGTCGACGAGGCCTGCGCCCTGCTGCTTCGCCTGGCGCCGGGCGACATCCTCTGGCTTCGACTGCTGCCCGCCAACGGGTCGCTCACCGCGGAGGTCGGCAGCAGTGGCGCGGCCGCTGCGTGGCCCCCCGCCGACGTCGAAGGATCCTGGCCGTGGAAGGTGATCGCCGGTCTCGCCGATGAGGCTCGCTTCGACGTCAACGATCGGGGGCCGTCGATCGTGATCGTCAAGCGCGTTCCCTCTCTGCGGTGAACGAGGAAGCGACGGCTGAGGGGCGGGGATCCGCGGGCGACCCCGAAGAGGTGCTCGAGCTGTTTGCGCGGCTCCCCAATGGTGATGCCCGCGAGGCGCTCGTCGTTCGGTTCCTTCCGCTCGCCGAGTACTTCGCTCGGAGGTTCACCGGGCGCGGGGAGTCGATCGAGGATCTCCAGCAGGTCGCGAGTCTCGGACTGCTGCACGCGATCGACCGCTTCGACACCGAGCGCGGCGTGCAGTTCTCGACGTACGCGGCGGCCACGATCGTGGGCGAGATCAAGCGACACTTCCGTGACAAAGGCTGGGCCATCCGCGTCCCGCGGAACCTCCAGGAGTCGGCGCTTCGCGTCAACCGGCTGCTGTCGCAGCTCTGGCAGGAGCTGGGACGATCGCCGACGGTGGCCGAGATCGCCGAGCGCGCGGACCTCGCCGAGGAGGAAGTGCTCGAAGCGATCGATGCGGTGCAGGCCTATTCGACGGGATCGCTCGACGCGCCGACAACAGAGGGGTCACCGACGCCCGCCGAGACGCTCGGGGAGGAGGATCCGCTCTTCGAGCTCGCTGAGGGGTGGTCTTCGGTCGCGCCCACCATCCGGGCGCTCCCTGCGCGCGAGCGCCAGATCCTGTACCTGCGATTCTTCGAGGGACTGACGCAATCCGAGATCGCGCAACGAATCGGGATCTCCCAGATGCATGTGTCGCGCCTGCTCGGTCAGACGCTCGAGCTGCTTCGACGTCAGGTCGACCCCGACCGCGTCGAGGGGGAGTAGCGGGCGCGGGGGACGTCCCGCCACTCCCCGTGCGCGGGGTCACTTGCCCCAGATGCTGATCCCCCCGGGGCCGACGAGCACACCGATGATCACGAGGACGATGCCCGTCAGGAGTTCGCCCCGAATGAACGCCACGATGCCGGCGATCACCAGGATGGCGGCGAGAATCCAGAGCAGGGTCGCCGCTCCACCCGAAAGCGCAAGCAGTGCAAGCATGGTTCCTCCTTCGTCCGAAACGTCTCTCGTTCGCATGGTGTGTTCCCTCTCGCTCGCGCATTGAAACGAACGTTTCGACGTCGTGACGACGAGGTAACTCCTCATGCATGAACGTGCAGGAACGCCGCGACGAGCGGTCGGACGGCGGCGTATCGAAAGGGGAAACGCAGAAGCAGCGCGTGGATCGGGAGCTGATCGAGCTCCTCAACGAGCTTCGCGTCACGTTGCCCGGGGTCCAGGTGCTCTTCGCGTTCCTGTTGATCGTGCCGTTCAGCGCAGGATTCGCTCAGCTGTCCTCCGGCCAGCGGGCCTGGTACTTCACGAGCTTCCTCGCGACGGCGGCCGCTGCCGTGCTCCTCGTCGCGCCGGCGAGCCACCATCGGGTTCGTTTCCGCGAGGGGGACAAGGACTGGATGGTCCGCACCGCAAACCGTCTGGCGATCGCGGGCATGGCCCTGCTCGCCGTAGCGATCGCGAGTGCCGCGTTCCTCGTCACGGACGTGCTCTTCACCGTCTCGTGGGCGGCGGCGGTTGCCGCGGCGCTCGGCGGGGGGATGGTCTGGTTCTGGTTCGGCGTCCCGCTCCTGCATCGAGAAGAGCGAAGGTGACGTCCCGGGAGAGCCGGCCGTCGGCGCGACGTTCGTCAGCCCGGCGGGTCCTATTGGGCGCTGGGGCAGGTACGCGGTCGAGTTCATGTCCGCGGTGGTGAGAAAGGCACCGGGTCTTCCGATCTCGAGGAAGGGTGGCCGTCCGGTGCGCGGCATTCGGGCGGCGTTCCTCGCTGTTGCTCTTGCCCTCATGGGATCAGCCTGCGGCGGGGGCGGCGTGCTGGAGGCCAAGGATCTGCTGGAACAATCGAAATCATTGCAATCGTTGGCCGCCGAGGGCGCGCTCCTCGCTGAGGACGGGGCGTCCGGCAAGACGACGCGCGTCTTCATGCAGGAACACTCCTCCGACCTCTTCCTGGCCGCATCCCAAGTGGAGGCCACGTTGGCGCAGGCCAAGAGCGAGCAACCGATCGTGGTGCAGCTCCGCAAGCTGACCGTCCTCGCCGGTCGAGTAAGCGCCAACCTCGAACTCCTCACCGTTGCCTCGCGAGAGGAGCAACGCGTGCTCGTTGGCGAGCTGGAATCGGCTGCCCGAGCGTGCCGAACGATCGGTGAAGCGCTCTCATGAGCGTGAAGAACGTCCTCGCCGTGGCGCTGGGAATCCTCTCCGCGATCGGTGGCTTCGTGGACATCGGCGATCTCGTCTTCAACACGCAGGCCGGCGCGACCTTCGGCTTCCAACTCCTCTGGGTCGTCGTGATCGGAGTCCTCGGGATCATCGTCTATTCGGAGATGTGCGGGCGCGTCTCGGCCATCGCGCAGCGCCCGGTCTTCGACCTCGTGCGGGAGCGCACCGGTTTCGGGGCGGGACTCGCGACCCTCATTGCCTCCGAGATCGTCAACCTGATGACGTGCGCCGCGGAGATCGGTGGAGTCGCCATCTGCCTTCAACTTCTCTCCGGCCTCCCGTACCGTCTCTTGATCCCGATCGGCGTGGTGGGTCTGGTCCTGTGCTGTTGGGTGCTGCCGTTCAGATGGATCGAGAGAGTCTTCAGCTATCTCGGCCTGTGCCTGCTCGTCTTTGCCGTGGCCGCGATCAAGCTGCGCCCGGATTGGGGCCAGGTTGCTCATGGGTTCGTTCCCGGCGCCCACGACGGCGGCAGTCTGACGGTCTACCTCTACTTCGTGGTCGGCCTGATCGGAGCCGCGATGACTCCCTACGAGGTCTACTTCTATTCCTCGGGTGCCGTGGAGGACCGCTGGGGCCCAAAGGATCTCGGGTTGAACAGGGTGACCGCGATGATCGGCTACGGTTTGGGAGGCCTTCTCTCCTTCGCGCTGATGATCGTCGCGGCCGTCCTCTTCTTGCCGAGCGGCATCTCCCCGCAGTTCCTGGGCACACCCCCACTCGCCGCCGGACATGTGGTGGGGCAGGTGGGCCTGCTGTTGGCGCTCATCGGCATCCTCTTCGCCGTGGGCGGCGCGGCCATCGAGACCTCCTTCGCCGGCGCCTACAACGTGGCCCAGTTCTTCGGGTGGAAGTGGGGAAAGAAGGAGCGCCCGGCCGGCGCGCCGCGCTTCACGCTCTCGTGGCTCGTCATCTTTGCTCTTGCGCTCTTGGTCGTCATGACGGGATTGGACCCGATCAAGCTCACGGAGTACTCGGTCATCTTCTCGGTGGTCGCGTTGCCCCTCACCTACCTGCCGATCCTGGTCGTTGCCAACGACCACACCTATATGGGAGCCAACGTGAACGGAAGGCTGGCCAACGTCCTCGGCACCCTCTACTTCATCGTCATCCTCTTGATCGCCGTCGCGGCCATCCCACTGATGGTGCTGACGAACGGAGGACAGGGATGAGCAAGACCGTCGAAATCGACATCGCCCTCGGCATCCTCGATCATCAGCTCGTCGACAGCGATGGCCAGAACTGCGGCAAGGTGGACGATCTCGAGATCACTGACCTCGATGGCGACTCGCCGGAAATCGTTGAGATCCTCGTGGGAGGTACCGCGTGGCGCGCTCGCGGTCGCCTCGGACGGATTGCGGCACGCGTTTCCGGAGATGCCGTACATGTTCCCTGGACCGAGGTCGAGTCCGTGACGTCGGTCGTGAACATCCGGCGCCCTGCGGGCGAGTTGCGCCTGAACCGAGGCGACGCTCGATGGGCGCGGGTCTTCGAGAAGGTGCCGGGGTCCTGATGCGAATCTCGGAACTGCTGAACCGGGAGGTCGTGACCGAGTCGGGTCGGCGGCTGGGGCGCATCCACGATGTCCGCGGCGAGCTCGTGGGGAATCGGCTTCTCGTGACCGGGCTGATCGCCGGCAAGCTCGGAATCCTCGAACGTTTCGGGATCGGGACCCACGGAAGCGGTGGCCCGGGGGAGGCGCGAGTACACGGGCAGGACATGATCCCGGTGGACCGAATCGTTCGCGTCGGACCTGAGATCACGGTCGCCGACGAACGCCCGAGCTCCTAGCGGCGCCCAAGAGCGCGGGCGAGCTCGGCCTTCGACATCGTGGAGCGACCGCGGATGTTCCGCTCCTTGGCCTCGTTGTACAGCTGGTCGTAGGTGCGCCCGCCGGGGCCCGAATGCGAACGCAGGCCGCCGCGCCGTCCCGAGGAGATGTCCTCGATCGAGGACCGGCTCGCCGTCCTGGCCTCACCGGACCTTGCCCGCTCCTTGTTGACGGTGCGGGCCGCGATCTCCTCGGCGGTGTCCTCGGACCGCCCTCGTTTCCGAAGCCCTTGCTTGATGTGCTCGTACTGCCGTTCCCGCTTCTTGCTCCACGCCCGCTGCGGCATGTTCGATCCCCTCCTTCGACGGAATCAGGCGACGTCGGCGAGGACCGGCTGCGGACGCCACTCGCCGATCAGGGCCTCGAGGTCGCGGTAGACCGGGACGCCGTAGCGTCGGCCGGCGCGACGGAGCGCCTTTGCGGCGGACGGGGTCGGGCCGTACAGGGCGCGGACGCGCGCGAACTCCGTCCGCCACCAGTGGGGTCCGACGGCCGAGCGACCCCAGCCCTCAACGACGCCGAGCACGAGGCCGTCGCGCCCGCCGGAGCCGGATGTGGCGTGCCACCACGTCTGTGCGATCGCGGGGGATGACCGTTCCTCCGGCACGTCGTGCAGCCCGTAGATGCCGCACGTGCAATGCCCGCTGGGCGCGCCGTCGAGGTGGTTGTTCTCCTCCGCGCGCCACGGCAACAGCCGGCGGCTCGCCAGGCAGCGGGCCGTGTTCATGCCCGGCGCCCAACGCACGAACGTGCGAAGCGGGGAGCGCAGCTCACCGTTCGCCTCGAATCGCCACCACCGGAAGCCGTAGAAGCCCGTTGCCTCGAGCAGCCTGTCCATCCGTACCCCCTGGGAACGACGTGCCTGGACAAGCCATCCCCGGGAGGGTCGCCGGCTAAACGCCCCGGGTCGTGGTGTGGGCCCGATACCACTTTTCCCGTAGGCTTGAGGCATGCCGGACAGCATGGGAAAGCGTCAACGTCGCGACGTCAAGGCTCGCAAGGCCGCGGCGATCGAGGAGCGGAGGCTCGCGCGCCGGCAGCGTGCGGCCGACCGCGCCGCCGGCGTGATCCCCCCCGGCCCCGGCCTCGGCGAGCCGCCCGAGCCGCTCATCGGCCCCGGCGAGGACGAGCCCGAGCACGACGAGAGCTAGCGGCTCTTCCCGCATCCTTGCCTTCTCCGGCAAGCGGCGGTAGACCGTTCCACGCAACCCCCCATCGGAGGACAACCGGCCGGCGTTCGGCGGCGTCGTGATGCTGTTTTCGGGCGTTCGGGCGCAGCACAAAACGGCGTCGGGTTGGCAGAGGGCGGCGGTCCCTTCGGGACCGCCGCCTCACGTTTGGACCGGCCCGGACGGGGGTAGCGCCGAACGCATCGTGTCGAACCCGAGTCAGGCAGACAGCCCCGTGTCGCGTGCCACCTCGAACCACACCGTGGTCTCGTCGTTGCGGTGGATCCCCCAGCGGGCGGCGATGCGTCGCAGCAGGGTCAGACCCCAGCCGGCCTCGAGATTGCGAGCCGGTCCCGCCGTGTCGGGATCGAAGCCCGGCCCCGAGTCGGTGACGGCGACGTGGACCTGGCGAGTGTCCACCCGAACACGGAGCTCGATGGATTCGTTCGCCGAAAGGCGCGCGTGCCGGACGCTGTTGGTGACGAGCTCGCTCACCAGCAACATCGTCTCCTCGAACGCGCGCCGGTCGAGGCTCGGGCGCATCCCCTCGAGGGCGCGCCGGGCGGCGGCCGGGGCCCGGGCGTCCGCGGGCAACGACACATCGAAATCGAACACGAATGCTGCCTACCCGGATGCTCCGGACGTCAATCGAGGCAATCTCGCTCGTCCTTCGACGCGGAGCCGTGCCTGGAGAACGCGGCGGCTAGTCCTCGAGACGGATGTCGTCGACGCGATCCAGTCCGGTCACCGCGAAGACCTCACGGACGAACGGCGAGGCGTGCTCGACGACGAGGGTGCCCCGCCCCGCGAGCTTCCTCGCGAGCGAGAGAAGGCCGTGCAGGCCGGAGCTGTCGATGAACGAGAGGTCGGTGGCGTCCAGCCGCAGGTCGCCGGGTTCCCCTGCCCTGGGGCCGATCGCCTCGACGAGCGCCTCGACCGACGCGAGATCGAGCTCACCCTCGAGCCGGAAGGCGCGCGGGTCGTCCGTGGGCTCCACGCGAAATGGCATCCTTGGATCCCCCAGTCGGTTCGCGCGGACCGTATCGCGAGCGGGCACCGGCGTCAGTACGCCACCGTACACGGGGCCGGTGCGGCATGGTGAGCTGGCTGAGCGTCGACGGCGACGGCGAGCTCGGAACGCCGAACCATCTGCTCGGCGCGCTGCCCCCCGCCGATGTCGAGGGCTTCCTCGGTCGTCTCCAGCGCCGGTTGACGGAGCCGGGCGACGTGCTCTACCAGCCCGGCCGCCGGCTCGATCACGTGTTCTTCCCGGAGACCGCGGTGGTCTCGATCCTCACGATGCTCGCGGACGGCTCCGGCATCGAGACCGCCACGATCGGAAGGGAGGGAATGGCGGGGATCTTCCTGTTCCTGGGCGACGACCGGAGCCGCAACGGGCGCGCCGTCGTGCAGATGGGCGGATCCGTCCTTCGCCTCGACGTTGACGCGTTCCGTGCGGGCGTCGCGGCGAGCGCGAAGTTCGAACAGCTGATGATCATGTACTCGCGCGCGTTCCTCCTCCAGGTCTCGCAGAGCGTCGCGTGCGGCGCGGTGCATCCGATCCGGGCGCGGCTCGCGCGCTGGCTCCTGCAGACGAGCGACCGCAGGACCTCGGAGGACGTCGCGCTCACCCAGCAGTTCCTCGCCGACATCCTCGGCGTGCGCCGGGCTTCCGTGAGCGAGGCGGTGAGCGACCTGAAGGATCGGGGCGTGGTTGCCGTGCGTCGCGGCGGGCTCATGATCATCGATCGCACCGGCCTCGCCCGGTACGCGTGCGAATGCTACGGCGTGGTGCGCGACGAGTACGCTCGCCTGGCACCCGGCGGCTGATCGTCCGCCCGTCGCCAGCGTACGAGCGTCTACGCTGCGGCGGTGAGCGTCTACGACCTCTCGCTCGAGCAGCTCGGCGAGCGCTTCCGCAGCTGGGGGGAGCCGGCCTTCCGCGCGCGGCAGGTCTACGCGCAGCTCTGGCGGCGAGCCGCCCGCTACGAGGAGATGTCCGACGTGCCCGCTCGGGTACGCGAGCGCTGCGAGACCGACCTTCCGCTCGACGTGACGGTGCTCGCCGAGCGCACGGCCGACCGCGGAGCAACCCGGAAGGCGCTGCTGGAGCTCGGTTCGGACCGCCACGTGATCGAGGCGGTGCTGATGGGCTACCCGGGCCGCGTCACGGTGTGCGTCTCGACGCAGGTCGGCTGCGCGATGGGGTGCGGGTTCTGCGCGACGGGACAGATGGGACTCCTCGGCAACCTGAGCGCGGGGGAGATCGCCGCGCAGGTGATCTGGGCCAAGCGCGAGGTGGCGCGGCTTCCCCCGTCGACGCCCCGGCGACTGACGAACGTCGTGTTCATGGGCATGGGTGAACCGCTCGCGAACGAGCGCGGCACCTTCGGCGCGATGGAGCGGCTCACCGATCCGGCTGCGCTCGGCCTCGGTGCCCGCCATCTCACGGTCTCCACGGTCGGCCTGATCCCCGGCATCCGTCACCTCGCGAGCGCGCACCCGCAGGTCGGCCTCGCGGTGTCGCTCCACGCCGCGAGCGATGAGCTCCGGTCGCAGCTCGTCCCACCGAACGATCTGTACCCGCTCGAGGCGCTCGAGTCGGCGATGGCGGACTGGCGCGGCACCACCCGCCGCCGTCCATCGATCGAGTGGGCCATGATCGATCACGTCAACGACACCGAGGAGCAAGCAGCGCTCCTCGCGCCGATCGCACGGCGCCTAGGCGCCCACGTGAACCTGATCCCCCTCAACCCGACGCCGGGATACCCGGTCGTCGGCTCCTCGAAGACGCGGATCCGCAGGTTCGTCGACGTGCTCGAACGAGCACGGGTGAACGTCACCGTCCGTGACACGAGAGGGCGACGGATCGACGCCGCTTGCGGGCAGCTCAGGCTCGAGCTCACGCCGACCCCGTGACGCCTCGCGGGTCAGCGCTGCTCGACGAGCGGCGTCAGCAGCTCCTCGAGCGGCCCGGTACCGAGGTCGTGCACCTCGATCGGCTTCCCCATCCACGCGGCGATCTCGCGCGCCTTCGACTCCCGGCCCGGGTCCACGTGCTGCCGCACGAACAGGATCCGCTCGATGTTGCCGAAGTACGTCTCCTGCAGGTCCGGATAACGATCGAGCCCGAGCGCCCGAACGACCGCGCGCTCCCAGTTCGCGACCAGCCAGTCGGTGAGGAAGTAGATGCCGACGTCGTCCTCGAACCGGCGGAACACCTCGCCGGCGTACCACTGGAAGCAGTGGGCGCCGGCGGGGCGCACCGTGGGGTAGCGGCGGAGCACCTCGTCGAGCGCCCCGCCGGTCCCGCAGTCGCCGTAGACGACGATCACTCGTTCGTAGGAGGGAAGGAGGTCGAGGAGCTTCGCCTCGACCGCCGGCGCGATGTCACCGGGGGTCATGTGCAGGTCGGACGAGATGCCGTGCACGTCGGCGTCCCATCCTCGTCGTCGCACGAGCGCGGCGGTGTCGATCGCGACCGCCCCGCACGCGAGGAACGCGAGCCGCGCGCCGGTCGCCGTCACGCGCGCGTCACCTCGCGGCGCCACGTGCGGCTCGGGGAGGCCATGCGCCGATGATACGGTCGGCGAGCATGGATCCGGCCCGGCTCCGCGACCGCTCTCGCCTCGCGCTGTGGGCATCGGCGACCGGCATCACGCTCGTGGCGTTGGTCGCGTCCGTCCCCGGCGCTCCGTTGCAGCCCGTGCTCCCCGACGGGGTCGTACCGGGCGGTCCGTTCGCCGCGATCGCAAGCGCCGTCGGTCTCGACGCGGTCTCGTCGACTGCCCTCGTCACGATCTCCGTGATCGCGGTGACGTTCGGGGCACTCGCGTTCCTCTTCGTCCTGCGCGAAGCGTGGCGCGGGAACGTGTCGCTGCGCTCGGTCGTGGTGCTCGCGATCGCCGCGCACCTCGTCGTGCTGACCCTGCCGCTCCTCGTGTCGCGCGACGTGTACTCCTACATCGCCTACGGGCAGATCGCCGGGCTTCACCACGCGAACCCGTACGTCCAGACCCCCGCGGACTTCCCGCTGGATCCGATCGCCTCGCTCGTGGGCCCGAAGTGGATCGCCACGCCGGCCGTGTACGGGCCGCTGTTCACCTCGATGGCCGCGCTGCTCACGCGCGCGATCGGCGGCATCGCCGCACTCGTGGACGTGTTCCGCGTGATCGCGGCAGCCGCGAGCCTCGGCACGCTCGCGATCGTCGTGTGGCTCGCGAAGCGGCTCGCTCCTCGCCGGGTGGCGTTCGCGGCGGCCGCGTTCGCGCTGAACCCCGTCGTGCTGTTCCAGTCGGTCGGCAGCGGGCACAACGACCTGCTGGTGGGGCTCTCGATCGCGGGCGCCCTCGCGCTCGTCGTCGTCGGCCGGACCCACTGGGCCGTGGCGGCGCTCGCGGCCGGCACGCTGGTGAAGGCGCCCGCCGCGTTGCCGCTCGTGCTGCTGATCGTGTGGGTGGTCGCCCGGCGGCCGCCTGCCGAACGGCTTCGCGCGCTCGCCTCGCACGTTGGCCTCGCGGCGGCGATCGGGCTCGCGTTCGCCGCGCCCTACCTCCAACGCGAGGATCCGACGCTCGGCATGGCGGAGCTTGCCGGCCACGAGGGCTGGCTCGCGCCGTCGCGGCTGGCCCGACGCGTGCTCGACGCGATCAGCGCGGATACGGCCGGCGTCGCCGCGCGCGTGCTGTTCGCGATCGTGCTCGTCGCCGTGGTGGGAGCTCTCGGATGGCGGGTCGTGCGGCGCGCTCACGAGATCTCGCCCGTCGGCCTCGGCGCGGCGTGGGGCTGGGCCTTGCTCGCCCTCATGCTGCTCGGCCCCGTGCTCCTGCCGTGGTACGCGACGTGGGCGCTGCCCCTCGTCTGGCTGGTGCCGCTCGTGCCTCGCGGCGTGCTGCTCACGACCTCGACCGCGCTCGTCGTTTCGCAGTGGACGGCCGAGCCGGACCGCTTCCCCGGCGCGTACGACGCGAACGTCCTGGTGGGCCACTACGTGATCACGCCGATCGTCGTGCTGGCGCTGGCGGCGCTCCTGCTCGACCTACGGCGACGGCTCGTCGCCGGTTCGCCGCTCGAGGACGGCATGGACGAGGTATCCGCCGCCGCCCACCGCGATTGACGTCGCCGCCGGGCCGATCGAACCGTCGAGCGGCACGCCGAGCCGCTCGAGCGCGATGCCGCCGAGCGCGAGCGCGGCGAGGCCCAACGCCGGCGAGAGCGCCGCGGCCGCGGTGCGATCGAAACCGGCCGCCCGCGCCCAGCCGAAGCCGACCGCCGCGAACAGCGCGAGCGTCGCGAACGTCACCAGCACGATCTGCATCGCCGACGACGGCCGCAGTGGATCGTCGGGCTCTGCTGCCCGCGTCACGGCGGTGGACGTTCGTGCGATGACGCCCGGACCAAGCTCCTGGACCGCCATGCCGAGCTTGAACACCGCGTTCTCGTAGAGGTCGGGCCCCAGGACGAACGACGACAACGCGAAGGTGACCGGCGGGGGTGCGACCTCGGCGGCGGCCTCGTCGTTCGCCGCCCGCAACGCCGCGTCCGCGCGTTCGAACAACAGCCGCCGCTCCTCGGTCGCGTCTGCTGCGGGAAGGAACAGCAGGTGCACGTCGCGGATGCGGTCGCTTGGCACGGCGGCGCGGATGGCGTTCTCCGCCTGCGTCGCGAAGAACGTGATCGTGGGGTCCCCCGTCTCGACGTAGAAGAAGGCCGGCGTGCCGGCGGGCATCCGTTCGAGCAGCCGGGAGGCGGTCGTGACCTGGGCGATCTGCTCCTCCGTGAGGTACGGCTTCTCGCGACGCCAGGCGAAGAGCGCGCCGAGCACCATGAGGACGACGAGCAGTGCGAGCAGCGCCACCGCGAGGGCTCGGTTCGTCACCGCACGCCCCACGCGGATCGCGCCGATGCCCGCGAGCATCGGCACGACGTAGCCGAAGGTCACGAACCGGTCGGGTGGGAGGAGACCGGTCGCGAGCCCGACGACGATCCCCGCGATCGTCACGATGCCCCACGACGCGAGAAAGCGCGCCACGAAACCGCGCACCTTGAGGAGGCCCACTACGGCGAGCGGGACGGAGATCCACTGGACGTACCGCGTCGCGCGATGCACGAAGCGATCCCGGAACAGATGCCGCAGCGTGCCCGTCTCCCCCACGCGACGGAGGAAGGCATCCCGGGACGTATCGACGTCCGGTGGGCCGGGGCCCCGCAGCAACGCCAGCCAGCCCGCCCCGACGAGCACGACCGAGCCGGCCGCGGACATCGCGATGCGTCGCCGCTCCTCCCTTCCCTCATCCGGGTCGCGCAGCGACAGCGCCGCGGTCCCCGCGAGGATCGCGAGGCCGACGAGGTAGAACTGCGGATGGAACGCGCCGCCGGCGGCGAGCAGGAGCGCGGTCGCGATCGTCCCACGGCGATGTGCGAGCGCGAGTGAAGCGGCCGCCCCAAGGAACGCGACCGCGAGCCCGAGGTTCGCGAGGTAGCCGCTCACCAGGTGGACGCCGAACACGCCGGTGAGCGCCCCGCCGAGGAGCCACGCCGACCGGTCCTCTCGGTCGGCCGCGCGCAGCACCACCGCCGCCGCGAGCCCGAGGGCGCATCCGAGCACGCACTGGAGGGCAGCGATCGACGCGACGAGCGGAACGTGGAGCGTGCCCTGCAGGAGCAGCGAGATCGCCGGCACGCCTGGCCGCTCCATCGTCGACAGTCCCTCGTTTCCCGCGAGCCTCGCCCACCACAGGTAGACGGGGCCGTCGGGCCCGACGGGAAGGCCGAAGCCGCGCACCACGAAGAGCCCGAGGAAGAAGGCGAGCAGGAGGAGTGCGAGCCCGGCGATCGGCGGGAGCTCGCCGAGGCGACCCCGGACCGCGCGATCCCTCACGCGTCGGAATCTACTGCACATCTCGAGCGGACCGGGATCGGTCGGGCCGTCGCTAGAATCGCGGGTCCATGCTCGATCGCGATCTCGTCACCGAGGTGCTGACGGCCGCCCGCCGGCGCGGCGGCGCGTTCGCGGAGCTGTACGTCGAGGAGCGGGCGTCCACGTCCATCCGCCTCGACGACGGCAAGATCGAAGAGCTCACCACCGGCCTGGACCGCGGCGCGGGCGTGCGCGTGGGCCTCGGCACGTCGTACGGCTACGCATACTCCAACCGGCTTGACCGCGAGGCGCTGCTGCGCGCGGCCGAGGCCGCGGCGGCGTCGTTCGCCGGCGAGGCCGCGGCCGTCGTGGACCTGCGCGAGCTGACCCCGGCCGTCGTGCATCGCGCGGAGCGGCCCGCGGATCGCGTGCCCGCTTCGGAGAAGGTCGCGTGGCTCCGCGAGGTGGACGAGGCGGCGAGGTCGCTCTCGCCCGAGGTGCGCCAGGTCACCGGCTCCTACGGCGACTCCCTCCAGCGCGTGTTGATCGCCGCGTCCGATGGGCGGTGGGTGGTGCAGGAGCGGCCGCGCGTCCGGCTGTTCGCGACGGTGGTCGCGGCGCGCGACGGCATCATCCAGACCGGCGCGCACGGTCCCGGCGGTCTCTCGGGCGCCGAGCTGTTCGACCGGAAGCCGCCGCGCGAAACCGCCGAGATCGCCGCGCGGCGCGCCGTGACGATGCTCGATTCGATCCCCGCCCCGGCCGGCGAGATGCCGGTGGTGCTCGGTCCCGGCTGCGGGGGCGTGCTCTTCCACGAGGCGTGCGGCCATCCGCTCGAGGCCGACATCGTCGATCACGAGGCGTCCGTGTACCGCGGGCGCATCGGCGAGACGCTTGCGTCGTCGCTCCTGAACGGCATCGACGACGCGACGATCCCGAACGGGTGGGGCTCGTTCTCATTCGACGACGAAGGCACGCCGGCCGAGCGCACGGTGCTGTTCGCCGACGGCGTGCTCCGCGGCTGGATGTACGACCGACTGCGCGCCGAGAAGGACGAGGCGCCGTCGAGCGGCAACGGCAGGCGCCAGTCGTACGCGCACCCGCCGATCCCGCGGATGACGAACACCAACATCGAGAACGGCACGTCGAAGGCGGAGGAGATCATCGCGTCGACCGACGGAGGCGTGTACGTGACCGCGCTTGCCGGCGGCCAGGTGAACCCCGCGACCGGGGACTTCGTGTTCGGATGCTCCGAGGCGTTCCTCATCGAGAAGGGCGAGGTGACCACGCCGGTGCGGGGGGCGAACCTCATCGGTCAGGCGATCCCGGTCATGAGCGCGGTGGACGCGGTCGCCGACGACTTCGACACGTGGGAGGGCACCTGCGGCAAGGACGGGCAGATGGTGCCGGTGGGAAGCGGCTCGCCGACGCTCCGCATCGCGAGGATCACGGTGGGCGGCACGGGGTCGGCCGATGGCTGACCTCCAGGAGCTTTGCGCGGCAGCGGTTGCCGGGGCCCGTCCCGGGGAGGCGCTGGAGGCGTTCGCCGAGGAGTCCCGGCGCACCGAGGTGAGGGCGCGCAAAGGCGCGGTCGAAGGGCTCACGTTCAGCGAGTCGCGAGGGGTCGGCGTGCGCGTGATCGCCGACGGCCGCGTCGGCTTCGCGTGGGCCGCCGATCCGTCGCCGGATGAGGTTGCGACGGCCGTCGAGCGCGCGCGAGAGAACGCCGGGTTCGGGGAGCCCGACGAGTTCAACGCGCTGCCCGAATCCGCGCCGGCCGAGCCCATCGACGCGCTGTACCGATCCGAGCAGGCCGCGATGTCGCTCGACCGCAAGGTCGACCTCGCGCTCGGGCTCGAGCGGCGCGCGACCGGCACGGACCCCCGCGTCACGAAGTGCGACGACGTCGTGTACGGCGACGCGGCTTCGCGGATCGCGATCGGCTCGACGCTCGGCATCGAGGCCTCGTACGAGCGCACCGACACGTGGTGCGTCGTGGTGGCGCTCGCGGTCGAGAACGGTGAGACGCAGACCGGATTCTCCTACCGCATCGGCCGCGAGCTCGGAGAGCTCGATTGGGAGGCCGTGTCCGACGAGGCCGTCGAACGCGCGACCGCGATGCTCGGCGCCACGAAGCCCTCGTCGGGCAAGGTGCCGGTCGTGCTCGACCCGTTCGCGGGCTCGTCGTTTCTCGGGGTGCTCGCGGGAGCGCTCTCGGCCGAGGCGGTGCAGAAGGGGCGTTCGCTCTTCGCCGAGCTCGCCGGCGAGAAGGTGGGCTCGGGCGCGTTCACGCTCGTGGACGACGGGCGCGAGCTCGCCGGACCCGCCGCGGCGCCGTTCGACGACGAGGGCGTCCCGACGCGCCGCACCGAGCTCGTGACGGCCGGCGTCCTCAACGGCTTCCTGCACGACACGTACACCGCGCGCCGTGGCGGGACGACCTCGACCGGGAACGCCTCCCGGGGCGGGTACCGCACCTCGCCGGGCGTCGGGACGACGAACTTCTCGGTGGCACCGGGAACGTCGACGCCGCTCGAGCTGCTCGCGCGCGCAGAGGGCGGTGTGCTCGTGAACGACGTGAGCGGTGTCCACTCCGGGGCGAACCCGATCAGCGGGCACTTCTCGGTGGGGGCCACGGGGTGGCGGATCGGCCCGGGCGGCGAGCGGGGGGAACCGCTGCGTGAGATGACGATCGCCTCCACGATCCCCGAGATGCTTGCGGGCGTCGTCGCGGTGGGGAACGACCTTCGGTTCTTCTCGTCCGTGGGCGTGCCGACGCTCCTCATCGGCGAGATGACCGTCGCCGGCGTCTGACCACCCGCCCGGCCCGTTCACCGTATCGAAAGGTGGCTTCGGGTACCGTCGCGCCACGATCCTGATTCTTGGAGCGTGCATGCGAGGATGGCTGAGGGAGCATCGGCGAGCGACCGTCGGGTTCGCGGGCGTCGCGATCGCGCTCGCGGCCTTCGGCGTGCTCTGGTTCGGACCCCAGTACCTCTTCATCGATCACACGGTGAGCGAGGCGCTCCCGTCGGTGGCCGAACCGGAGGGCTCCTCCACCGGACCGGGATCCGAGAGCTCTCCCGACCCGCCAGCGGCCGAAGCGACGGTGGTGGCGCGGGGCGAGCTTCGATCACTGGAACACGAGTCCTCGGGGACGGCCCTCATCATCGAGCTTCCCGATGGCTCGCGGTTCCTGCGGCTGGAGGACCTCGAGACATCGAACGGTCCCGACCTCCGGGTCATCGTCTCTGACCAGGCCGTGAGCGACGAGTGGCGGATCTGGGACGACGGCAGCTACTTCGATCTCGGGCCGTTGAAGGGCAACATCGGGAGTTCGAACTACGCGATCCCCAGCGACGTCGAGCTCTCCCGGTTCCGGACCGCGGTGGTGTGGTGTCGCCGATTCTCGGTCGGGTTCGCGGTCGCGCCGCTCGACGCGGCCTGAGATCTCACGCGTGGGCGGTGGTTCGACGGCGAGCCGCGATCACGGCGCGAGCGCGCCCGCTTCCAGCGTCCTAGCCCGCCACGTGCACGGTGATCGTGTGCAGGCCGGTCGCCCCATCGGGGAACGGCGCGTGGTGAACCTCGCTTTGGGTTACGCCGTTGCGGTCCGTCGCTCGCACGCTCAGCTCGTGGTCGCCCGCCGTCGCGCGCCACCGGTAGACCCACTGGCGCCACGTGTCGATCGTGTCCTGGGCGCTGAGGTCGGCCTGCGTCCAGTCGCCGTCGTCGATCCTGACTTCCACGCGCTGGATCCCCGTGTGCTGCGCCCAGGCAACTCCGCCGATCGGGACATCGCCGGCGCGAACCGTGGCGAGCAGACGCGGCGTGTCGATGCGCGACATCGTCTTGATGGGTCCTCGTTGTGCCCACCCACGCTCGATCCAGTACGCGTCGAACGCGTTGAACGTGGTGAGCGTCATGTCGGTGATCCACTTCATCGCCGACACGTAGCCGTAGAGGCCCGGCACGATCATGCGCACGGGGAAGCCGTGGTCGATCGGGAGGGGCTCGCCGTTCATCGCGACCGCGA
Organism: Actinomycetota bacterium; assembly: GCA_036556805.1. Taxonomy (GTDB): domain Bacteria; phylum Actinomycetota; class UBA4738; order UBA4738; family HRBIN12; genus DATBIS01. Next base: position 28,595 of record DATBIS010000116.1, read on the forward strand.
GCATCGCGTCCCTGCCGTCCAGGACGACCGCCGTCGGCGTGCCGATCGTGAAGCCGTCGACCGACCGCGTCACGATCTGATCCGCGCCGGTCTGGACGCCCGCTTCCTCGAGCAAGTCCTTGAGCGGGGCGCCGATCCAGCGCGCGTTGCCCGCGTAGTGGCCGCCGACCGGGTTCGAGACGCACGTGAGCGTGACGTCGCGCTCGATGAGCGGGCGCGCGAGGAGCTGGGCGTAGTCGAGCGAGATCTCGCGGTCGACCATCCCGTGGATGCGCAGACGCCAGTCCTCGGCCATGAGGGATGGCGCCAGCAGCGCCGTGTCCACACGGTAGAAGCTCGCGTTCGGGGTGAAGAACGGGCTCACGCCGCGAACATCGAGGTCGACGCCGGCGGGCGTGGTCGCCGGGCTCGCGGGGGCGGGGATGCGCACGGCCGCCCGGGACTCGTCGGCGCGGAACCTGCGCGAGACCAGGCCGCCGAGGCCGCCCGCGGCGGCGGCCAGCGCGGTGAGCCCGGCCGCCGATAGCAGGAACCGCCGCCGATCCAGGCCGCCCGGCGTCTCCGGCTCGACGGGGCGGGGACTCTTCTTCGGAGATCGGTTGAGCAGAAGGAGCGCGCCTGCACCCGCCGCTGCGCCCAGGATCACCGGGAGCGCGTCGACCGGCCGAGCCGCCGGACGCGATATCGCGGCCGCGACGCCGAGAGCGCCGAACGCGGCCAGACCAAAGAGGCCGATCGCGATTCGGCGGGTCGAGGCGATCCCGAGCACAACGCAGATCCCCGTGAGCACGATGCCCATCCCCCACAGCAGCGCCGATTTGTCGTTCTCCCCGAACGTGCGGATCGCGAAGCTCTTCAGCCATTCGGGTGTCGCGTCGATCGCTGTCTGCCCGACGGCCACGAACGGGGTGGCCTCGGGATCGACCAGGCCCGCGACGAGGTGCGCGACGCCGATCGCGACCGCGCCGGTCACGAGGCCGATCGCGGTCCCTCGGGCGCCCCGGGGCTCGTCGCCGGCGGGCTCGGCCCTCACGGTCGTGGATCCCTTCCGGAGGTCTTCGTGGGTAGCCATCTCGATGATGGTGCGAGATCGATCCTTGCAGAATGCTTACGCGAAGCTCCTTCCAGTTTCGCGCAGGTTCGCCGAAAGCGTCGTCAGATCGTGGCGGAGCGCACGCCGGTCGCGATCACCACGAGGACCACCGCGGCGACCGCCAGCCGGTAGAGCATGAAGAAGCGATAGTCGTGCCGGCGGAGATACGTCAGCAACCCCCAGATCACGACGAAGCCGCTGACCGCCGACGACACGAACCCCCAGAAGAACTCTGGCCCGTAGCCGCCGAAGCCGCTGCGCGCGACGTCGAGGCCCTTGAACAGACCCGCGCCCGCGATGATCGGCATCGCGAGCAGGAACGAGAAGCGGGCGGCGGCCTCGCGATCCAGCCCGATCCACCGGCCGACCGTCATCGTGATGCCGGAGCGGGACACGCCCGGCTGGAGCGCGAGCGCTTGTGCCACTCCCAAGACGATCCCTCGCTGCGGGGTGACGTCGTCGAAATGCATCGACTCCGCCGAGCGACGGTCCACGACGTACAGGACCACGCCGAAGACCGCGAGCATGACGGCGATCAGCCAGGGTTCCCCCAGGTGCTCCTGGATGACGTCTTCGAACACCGCCCCGGCGAGCGCTCCGGGGATCGTGCCGAGCACGAGCGCCCAGGCGATCCGCTGATCGGCGTTCTCGATCCGGCGGGCCCCGATCGAGTCGATCCACGCTCGCAGGTAGCGCCACACGTCGCGCCGGAAATACACGAGCGCGCCCACGAGCGTCCCGACGTGCAGCGCCACGTCGAACGTCTTGTTGAGGTTGGGGTCGTCGAGGATGTGCCAGCCGAACAGCCAGGGCACGAGGATGAGGTGACCGGAGCTCGAGACCGGCGCGAACTCGGTGGCGCCCTGCGTGAGGCCGAGCACGATCGCCTGCAGGATGCTCAGCGACGGTCCTTTCGGGTCGGAGGCCCGCCGATGGTAGCGTGCGGCGGTCGAGCGGAGCCGGAAGGAGTCCCGTGAGCTGGTTCGTGACCCGGACGCTCGGCCCCGGCGTGCATCTCGTCGCCGAGCCGTTCCACGTGAACTCCTTCGTCGTGGAGGGGAACGACGCGCGCGTGCACCTCGACACGGGCCTCGGCGTCGCGAACATCCGCGAGGCCGGCGACCGGCTGTCGGATCGCGCTCCGAGGGTCGCGAACACCCACCATCACTTCGACCACGTCGGCGGCAACGCCCTGTTCGACGAGGTCGAGATCCACGAGCTGGGAGCCGACCTCATCGCGGAGGGCGTCGAGCGCGCCACGCTCGACGGGTATCTCGGGTGGGCCCGCGGCATGCTCGAGGCGTGGTCGACGTACCGCGCGCTCGACGAGGACTTCTTCGCGCTCACCGACGACGTGAGCACGCTGCAGCCGTGGCCGGATGGGTTCGACCCCGACGTCTGGTCGATCGCCCCCTCGAAGGCCACCCGCACGCTGGTCGACGGCGACGTCGTCGACCTGGGCGGCCGGCGCCTCCGCGTCATGCACACGCCGGGGCACACGACCGACTCGGTGTGCTTCCTCGACGAGGCCGACGGGTTCCTCTTCGCGGGCGACACGGTGAACTCGGGACCGATCCTCCTCACCGACCCGTCGGCGGACCTGGAGGACTTCGCGCGGTCGACGCGGCGGCTCGCCGACGAGGTCGCCTCGAGCGTGAGGGTGGTGTGCATGGCGCACGGCGCGCGGTTCTCCGCGGAGCCCGGCTACCTGCGCGAGGTCGCCGAGGGCGCCGAGGCCGCGGTCGAGGGGAGCGTGCCGTTCGTGCTCGAGGAGAACGCCTACTCCGGGAGCGCGCGCATCGCCCGCTTCGAGCGATTCGCGATCGTGATGCCGCCCGGCTAGGCGCTCCCGCTGGGCGCACCCTCGATCACGACGGTGATCTCGCCGAACGCCTGCGCGTACGCGAGACGTTCGGCTACGTCGGGCGCGACGAGCAGCACGAGGTGAGGCCCATCGCCCTCGCTCGAACCGTCGAGGCCGCCGGACGCGGAGGGCTGGAGGAGCAGCAGCACCTCGAGCGCGGTGGCGACGGTCTCGGTATGCGGATGGCCGCCGCCGAACGTGACGAGGACGTCGACGCGGTCTCCGGCGCGCACGGCGCCGCGCGGCACCGTCGTGTCGATCGCGAACGCGCGAAGCCCCGGTGGTACGAGTGCGGCGATCGGCCCGACGCGCTCGGACGAGACCCGGGTTCGCGTGACCGGTTCGCCCGACGCGAGGTCGGCGACGGCGATCCGGCCCGCGACGTCTCCGGGAGCGGCGAACGCGCCGGGCGGCGCGAAGGTCGAAGGCATCGACCGAACCTCGAGCGCGGCTTCGCCGATCGTGGCTCCTCTCGGCACGTCGGCGGTCGCCACGACGACCGGGACGTCGGGACCCAGTGGGGGGTGCTCGGCCTCGAGCCGTGCCGCGTAGCCCCGGGCGAGCGCGAGGGCAGCGAGCGCGCACACGACCGCGAGCGCGGCGTACACCTTCGCGACCGTCGGCCACTTCCTGCGGAGCATCGCGGGGACGCTACGCGACCCGCCGCTGCATCGCAGTGCGTCGCGTCACACGACCCGAGCGATCATTCCACGACGCGCGGGCGCTTCCGCTCGGCGAGGGGCATCGAGCGGACGCGGAACTCCTCCAGGGCCTCGCCTCCCACGATCATCCGCACGGACTCGCGGATGCGCTCGCCGACCTGCGCGACGTCCCCGTGCCAGACGAAGCGCAGTTCCACCTGGACCAGCTGACGGTCTTCGCTCATCGGTCGATGATACGGGCCGCGGCCTCCGCTACTCGGGCTCGATCCTTGCGCCCGACAGCGCGGTCGGGCACGGGCAGTCGCGCTCCTTCGGCAGCGCGGGGATCACCGCGAAGAGCAGGTCGCGCAGCTTCTCGTTGTTCTCGGCGAACACGCGGATGACCTCCTCGTGCGTCACCGGCGGCACCCCCTCGACGCCGACGTCGTAGTCGGTGATCAGCGAGATGTTCGCGTAGCAGAGCTCCAGCTCGCGCGCGAGCAGCGCCTCGGGGTACTGGGTCATGTTGATGACCTCCCACCCCGCCGCCGCGAACCACGTCGACTCGGCTCGCGTGGAGAAGCGCGGCCCCTCGATCACCACCACCGTGCCACGGTCGTGCATCGGGATGCCCAACCGATGTCCGGCCGAAATCGCCTCGGCGCGCATCGTGGGGCAGTACGGGTCGGCGAACGAGATGTGCGTGGTGACGGGACCGTCGTAGAACGTGTTCGGCCGGTCCCGCGTGCGGTCGACGAGCTGATCGCACACGACGAAGTCGCCGGGCTTCACGTCGGGCTGGAGCGATCCGCACGCGTTGGGGCCGAGCACCCGTTCGACGCCGAGCTCCTTCATCGCCCAGAGGTTCGCGCGGTAGGGGATGCGATGAGGCGGAAACTCGTGCTGCAGGCCGTGCCGGGGGATGAAGGCCACCCTTCGCCCGCCCACGTCGCCGATCACCGGCGGTGCGCTGGGGCGACCGTACGGCGTGTCGACCTCGACCGTTTCGGTGGCGTCGAGGAAGGCGTAGAAGCCGGAGCCGCCGAAGACGCCGATCTCGGCCGACGTCATGCGGACGAAGGCTCCTTCTTGGGACTCGACGGCTTCCCCGAGTCGGAGGAGGCCTTCTCGGAGCCCGAAGACGCCGGTGTGTCCGAGGACGTCGATGCCCCCGCATCGTTCTTCTTCGCGTCGGCCTTCTTCTCGCTCTTCGTGTCGGTCTTCTCCGAAGATTCCGAGGCCTTGCGCTTGCCGTGATCCGTCGCATAGAACCCCGAGCCCTTGAACGAGATCGCCGGCGCGGCGAACACCTTGCGGAGCTCACCGCCGCACACGTCGCAGATCGTGAGCGGCTCATCGCGCATCGACTGCACGATCTCGAATCCGTGCCCGCAGTTCCGACACACGTATTCGTACGTGGGCATGACGCGGGCAGTATAGGCGGGGCCTCGTGGCGCCCCTGCGCAAGGCTCACGTAGACTCGCGTCCCGATCCGGAGGGGTGACGGTGAAGGTCAAGAAGGCGGTGATTCCTGCTGCGGGCCTCGGCACGCGGTTCCTGCCCGCCACGAAGGCGCAGCCGAAGGAGATGGTGCCGGTTCTCGACAAGCCGGCGATCCAGTACGTCGTCGAGGAGGCGGTGCGCGCGGGGCTCGACGACATCCTCATCGTCTCGGGGCGGGGCAAGCGGGCGATCGAGGATCACTTCGACCGGGCGGTCGAGCTCGAGGCGTTCCTCGAGTCCAAGGGCAAGCTCGACGAGCTCGCGGACGTCCGGGCGATCTCCGAGCTCGCGACCGTGCACTCCGTGCGACAGAAGGAGCCGCTCGGCCTCGGCCACGCGGTCGCGGTCGCCGAGCCGCACGTCGGGGACGAGCCGTTCGCGGTGCTCCTGCCCGACGACCTCATCGTGGCGTCGATGCCGCTGCTCGAGGAGATGCTCAAGGTGCACGAGCGGTACGGGCGCAGCGTCATCGCCGTGCAGGAGGTCGCGCGCGACGAGATCTCGCTGTACGGCGCGATCCAGCCCGAGCCGATGGAGGACGACCTCGTGCGCGTGGTGTCGATCGTCGAGAAGCCCGATCCCGACGAGGCGCCGTCGAACCTCGCCGCGACCGGCCGGTACGTGTTCACGCCCGAGATCTTCGAGGCGCTGCGCGAGACGAAACCCGGCCGAGGGGGCGAGATCCAGCTCACCGACGCGATCAACATGCTCGCCCAAGAGCAGGCGGTGTACGCGTACGTCCTCGACCACGGCCGCTACGACGTGGGGAACAAGCTCGACTACCTCAAGGCGACCGTCGAGCTCGCGATCGAACGCGAGGACCTGGGGCCGGAGTTCCGCCGCTTCCTCGCCGACCTCGTGCAACGGAAGAAGCTCCTGTAGCCCACTAGACTGCCCCGATGACCCCCGAGCACGCACACGTGCACGACCACGAGAGCGGCGAGGGGTTGCTGTCGGTGGGCGAGGCACGCGAACGCGTGCTCTCGCAGGTCCATGTGCTCGCTCCGCTCCAGCTGCCGCTCGTCGAGGCCTACGGCTGCGTGGCGGCCGAGGACGTGGTCGCGGACCGGACGCTCCCCGAGTTCCCCTCCTCGGCGATGGACGGCTTCGCGGTACGGGCATCCGACGTCGCCGACGCCTCGCCGGCGAACCCGGTCGAGCTGAAGATCGTGGGGCGCGCGCTGATCGGACGCCGGCCCGAGTCGACCGTCGGAGGCGGTGAGGCCGTGCGCATCGCGACCGGCGCCCCGGTCCCCGGCGGCGCCGACACGATCGTGCCGATCGAGAACAGCGAGGTCCTCGGCGAGACCGTGCGCTTCGTCGACGGCCCGCCGATCGGCAAGCACGTTCGTCCGGCCGGCGAGGACGTCGAGGAGGGTCAGGTGCTCGTCGCGGCCGGCAAGCGGCTCGGCTCGCCCGAGCTCGGCCTGCTCGCGAACGCCGGCTTCCCCCATCCGCTCGTGCACCCTCGCCCCCGAGTCGTGGTGCTCTCCACCGGCGACGAGCTGGTCCCACCCACGGACTCGCCGGAGTTCGGACAGATCCGCGACTCGAACGCCTACACGATCTTCGGCGCGCTCCGCGAGGTCGGTGCGATCCCGACGCTCGCCGGCATCGTGCGGGACGACGTCGACCAGCTGAAGGAGACGGTGCTGAACTACGTCATCCAAGCGGACGCGTTCATCTCCTCGGGCGGCGTGTCGGTGGGCGAACGCGACGTCGTGAAGGCCGCGTTCTTCCGCCGCGGGGAGCTCGACTTCTTCAGGGTCGCGATGCAGCCCGGGATGCCGCAGGGCTTCGGACACATCGAGGGCAAGCCCTACTTCGGCCTTCCCGGCAACCCCGTGAGCGTGTTCGTGTCGTTCGAGGTGTTCATCCGCCCGGCGATCCTCAAGATGATGGGCCGCACGAACCTGTTCCGGCCCGAGGTCACCGCGACGCTCACGGCCGACGTGAGCGGGCCGCGCGGCAAGATGCAGTTCGCGCGGGTGAACGTCGCGCGCTCCGCCGACGGGTGGACGGCCGAGCCGACCGGCGGACGCGGCTCGAACCTGATCTCGACGGTCTCGCGCGCGAACGGGCTCGCGATCATCCCACCGGGCGTCGAGACGGCCACCGAGGGCGAGAAGGTGAAGGTCATGCTCTTTCGCTCCTCGGAGGACTGAGGCGCCGTGGCCGACCAGGCGGGGGCCGACGGCGTCACCCGCATCGTGGAGGTCGGGGCGAAGGCCGAGACCGACCGCGAGGCGACCGCCGAGTGCTGGGTCACGATGACCCCGGAGGCGGTCGCGCACCTTTTGTCGGGCACGAAGAAGGGCGACCCGATCGCGACGGCGAAGATCGCCGGCGTCATGGGGGTGAAGCGCACGCCCGACTTGCTCCCGCACTGCCATCCGATCCGGGTCACGGGCGCCGACGTGACGATCGAGCCCGACGCGGCAAGCGGCCGGGTGCGCGTGCAGACGACCGTGCGGGCGACCGACCGGACCGGCGTCGAGATGGAGGCGCTCACGGCCGCGGCCGTCGCGGCACTCTCGCTCTACGACACGGCGAAGGCCTTCGACCGCGCCGCGCGCATCGACGGCCTCCGGCTGCTCGCGAAGTCCGGCGGCAAGAGCGGCGACTATCGGGCCGCAGTGCCCGGCGAGGACCCCCCGGCTTCGTAGGCCGCCCGTCCTACGCCCGAACCGCTCCTTGTGAAAAAGTTCTCGAAATCACATCGATGTGCTTCTTCGGCGCAACATGTGGTGCTACGGTCCCTGCCCAGCCTAGATGTAGTGGGCCACCGGGGTTGGCCGGACTGGAGGCTGGGCGCGTGGATTGGCTGCTTCTCGCCGGGTTGGGCATCATGTGGCTCGCGTTCCTCCTGCCGACGGGTCGTCGGCGACACTCGGAGAAGACGAGCGTGGAGGACTTCGAACGCAGGATGGAGCTCTTGGCGCAGACGGAAGGTCAGGACGGACCCGGCAGGTGGATCGTGACGCCCCGCAAGGGGGCGCGGTTCGTGGGTCCGACCGAGCGCCGCAGGGCTCGAGCGCGTGAGCGCCGCCGGCGCGTGTTCGTCTTCCTGCTCGAGTCCATCGGCCTTACCTTCCTGATCGGCGCCGTGCCGCCGCTCCGCGCGTTCTGGATCGGCACCGGCATGTTGGTGGCGTTGCTCGTCGCGTACGTATGGCTGCTCGTCACGATCAAGCACCGGGCACCGCAACAGCCCCACGAGCGCGTGGCCGCCGCTCGCCGGCCACGCCCGAACGCGAGAGCCCGCGTGGCGGCCGTCGCACAGCGTTACGTCGCCGAGGGCCACTCGACGTGGGCGCGGCCCACGTTCAACGGGCTCGGGTCGCTCGGGGAGGGCGACACCGTGCACGTGGTCGTGCGGGTCGCCGGGGACGTCGGCGTCGCTCGCGCCTAGTGTCGTCCGAAGACCTCACCAGTTCCTTCCGCGCTCGCTTCGACGCGAAGGTCGCCGCGCGCGAGCGCGCGCTGCCTGCCGCCCGCCGGTCGATCCGCGCGAGCGCGAACTCGATCCGCGCGATTCACCGCGGCGAGGCCGATCGGGCACAGGAGCTCATGGCCGCGTCGCGCGCCGCGATCGACGAAGGGCTCGCAGCCGTCGTCGACCATCCCGACCTTCGGTTCGCCGGCTACCTGCAGGACGCGCAGAAGGAGTACGCGGAGGCGAGGATCACGTACTCGCTCGTCACGGACGAACCGATCCCAGGACCGGAGGACGTCGACGTCGAGGACGCGCCCTATCTGAACGGGATGGCGGAGGCGATCGGCGAGGGGAGGCGGCACGTCCTGGACCTGCTCCGCCGCCACGACGTGGAGCGGGCAGAACGGATCCTCGACGCGCTCGAGGACCTCTACGGCGTGCTCGCGGCGATGGACTATCCCGACGCGATCACGCTGAACCTCCGGCGATCCACCGACGTCGCGCGCGGCCTCATCGAGAAGACCCGCGGTGACCTCTCGATCGCGTTCGTGCAACGCGACCTCCACGACGCGCTCGAGCGGCACGCGCGCGACCTGCTGGGTGAACGGGGGTGACGGAGGGCTCTGCTACGCTTCGGGCCCACGGGGGTGTAGCTCAGCCCGGTAGAGCACTGCCTTCGCACGGCAGGGGTCGTCGGTTCAAATCCGATCACCTCCACCACAACTCGTCGTAGCATCTCCGACGATGCTCCGTCGATCATTGCCCGCGGCCTCGGCGCTCGCGATCCTGCTGGTCCTCGCGACGCTGCCGCACGCCACCGCGAAGCCGAAGGCGAACGCGCTCGCGCCGACCGGCGTCACCCTGACCGCCTCCGCCTCCATGATCGAGTTCGGCGCGTCCGTGAAGCTCACGGCCACCACCGACCCGGCGACCTCCGGGGAGACCGTCGAGGTCCGCGACGCGACCGACGTCGTCGTGGCCTCCGGCGTGACCGGCGCCGCCGGCGCGATCCACGTCGCGCTCGAGCCGGACGCGAACGTGACGTTGCACGCGCACTGGCAGGGGCTCGATTCGGCACCGGTCTCGGTGAAGGTGCGCGCGCGCGTGACCGCGCACCTCGCGCCCGTTCGGCTGTTCGACACCGTGCCCGCGACCGGGCGCGTGCATCCCGTTCGGGCCGGCGAGCCGATCACGGTCGTTCTGCGCCGGGCAGGCAAGAAGGTCGCGACGCGCACCGTCGACATCAAGGCGAACGGCACGTTCAAGGCGGTCTTCACCGTCTCGCTGCCGGGCACGTATCGGGCCCGCGCGACGTTTTCGGCGGTCGACCTCGCCGCCGGCACGGACACGAGCCCGCCGAGGAAGACGCCGCTGCCCTCGCTCGAGCAGGGAGACCACGGCGTGTTCGTCCGGCTCCTCGAGGAACGGCTGCGCGACCTGCACTACCACCTCGTGAAGCTCAACGCGCAGTTCGACGTTCGGACGTCGGACGCGGTGATGGCCTTCCGAAAGGTCCAGGGCATGCCTCGCAACGGGCGCGTGACCGCCTCGACCTGGCAGCGCCTCGCGAAGCCGAAGAAGCTCCACCCGCGCGGAAGCAAGCACGACTTCCACATCGAGGTGAACCAGTCGAAGCAGGTGCTGTTCACGGTGAAGGACGGCAAGGTCGACGCGATCATCCACGTCTCGACGGGGAAGCCGTCGACGCCCACGATCGACGGCCACTTCAAGGTCGTGCGCAAGATCGCCGGCTTCAGCCCGAACCACCTCTACTACCCGAGCTACTTCGACGGGAACCGGGCGATCCACGGCTGGCCCGACGTGCCGACGTACGCGGCGAGCCACGGCTGCGTGCGCGTGCCGTACTGGACCGCCAAGTGGATCTACGGCCTCGCCACGATCGGCACGAAGGTCATCGTCTACCACGCGTGAGCGGCCGGTCGTTGCAACCACCCCCGACCCGGGGGACGATCGGGACACGTGCGGAAGGGAGAACCACCATGAACGGAGACCGGGCGACCGCGATCGAGATCACGTACGCCGGCGTGGCGGGCGCCGTCGGCGGCCTGGTCGGGATCGCCGGGATCTACGTGGGGAAGTGGTTCAGCTACAGCTACGTGACCCAGGGCGCGCGCGCGACCTTCTACTTCGACGGCACCGAGGACTGGACCGGCCAGGTGGCCTTCATCGCCGGCCTCGCGGCGTTCGCGTTCGGCGTCGCGTACGTCCTGCTCTCCGATCCGCAGATCCGCACCCTCACCGGCTCACTCATGGGCGTGGGAGGCATCTTCCTGCTCGCGATGGCCGCGCTCGCGTTCACCCGTGTCGACGAGGTCATCGGGCCGCACCCGTTCCTTCCCGGGGTCGAGCCCGGACAGTCCATCCGCATCACGACCGCGGCGGCGGGAGGTCTTTGGATGACGGTCGTGGCCGGCATGGCCGCCGTGTACGGGTCCTACCTGTCGATCCGGCGGCGCTGACGGCCGCCGTTCGCTCCCGCCGGTAGCCTCGCGGCATGTGGTGGGAGCGGGAGGGCTTGGAGGTTCGCGACGGTCGTCTGTCGATCGCCGGGCGCGACGCCGAGGAGATCGCCCGCGAGCACGGCACGCCGATCTACGTCGCCGACGCGGAACGAGTGGCCGATCGAGCACGGGCCCTCCGCGGTGCGCTGGAGGGCGCGGGCCTCCGTGGGATGGTGAGGCTGGCCCTGAAGGCGCAACGAGAGCCCGAGCTGCTCCGCTTCCTCCGCGGCCGCGTGCCCTTCCTCGGCATGGACGTGTGCTCGCCCGGTGAGGTGCGGTGGGCGATGGAGCACGGCTGGCCGCCGGCGGAGATCTCGTACACGGGGACGAACGTGAGCGAACGCGACCTCGACGTGATCCTGGATGCCGGGGTGCACATGAACGTGGACCTCCTCACGCAGATCGACCGCGTGGGGAGGCGCCGGCGGGGCGGCGTGATCGGCCTGCGAGTGAACCCGCGCATCGGCGCCGGCGGCGTCGACACGCTGTACTCGGGCGTCCGTCCCACGAAGTTCGGTGTGTTCGCGGAGCAGATCCCCGAGGCGCTCGGGCGGGCGAGGAGCCACGGGCTCGAGGTCGACACCGTGCACGTCCACGTCGGGGACGGCTACCTCGACGACGGGCTGCCGCGCTTCGAGGAGGCGGTGCGTCGCACGGCGGCCATGACCGGGGAGCTCCTCGCGGCAGGTTGTCCGATCGCGGAGGTGAACGTCGGCGGGGGGCTCGGCGTCCCGCAGCGCGAGGGTGAGCGTCCGCTGAATCTCGTGGCGTGGGCCGCGATGCTCGCCGAGCACCTCGGTCCGTTCGGCGTCACGGTCGCCACCGAGCCGGGCGACTTCCTCGCGAAGGACGCCGTCGTGCACCTCGCCGAGGTGGTCTCGGTCGAAGATCGCGAGGGCGTGCGCTTCGTGGGCCTCGACACCGGCTGGAGCGCCATGGGGGAGCACTTCATCTACGGGTCGCCGGTGCATTTCGTGCTGTGTCGCGACGCGAACGGGCCGCCCGGGGCTCGCGTGACGTTCGCCGGCAACATCAACGAGGGCGACGATCTGTTCGCGGAGGATTTCCCGTTCCCGGCCGTCGCGGAGGGCGACGTCGTCGCGGCGCTCGGCGTCGGGAGCTACAACGCCTCGATCGCGAGCGAGCACTGCCTGCGGCCGCCCGCAAGGACGCTCGTGCTCAGCGAGCGGATCTGACCGGGGCTAGGCGAACCGGACCACGAAGACGGCGCGCGCCGACTCCCAGCCGACCACCTCGAACGTGAGGACGAGGTTCCGGCACGTGCCGGCCCAGGATCCGTCGGTCTTCCACACGATGTGCTCGCGGCCGTTGCCGGTGAAGTGCGCGTTCAGGTCGGCCGCCTGCGGATCGCCGAGGGTGATCGAGGGGTCGTTGCAGCTCACCTGCTGCGTGGTTCGCGTCGAGGCGGCGAGCGGGGTCGCCGCCGACCGGGAAAGCTTCGTGCGCTTCAGGACCGAGGCCGGCCCGTAGGCGAGCGTGACGGGAAGGGAGCTGCCGGCGTGCTGGAGTTCGGGGTCCGCGAGGGGGCCCTGCACGCCGAGGAACACGACGTACCCGTGCGTGATCCCGGACGCGTTCCCGGCGCCGTCGGTCGCGCTCACGGTGAAGCTGTGCGGCCCGAGGCTCGCGTCGAGCGACGCGCCGCTCGGCACCGTGCCGGCGCAGCTCGCGAGGCCCGACCCGCCCTCGTCCGCACACGTGTACTGCGCGACCGGGGCGTCGCCGAGCACGAACCACGCGCCGTCGGAGGGCGTCGAAAGGTCGATCACCGGCGGCGTGTCGTCGGTGACGATCGAGAGCCGCCCGACGCGGTTGCCCGCCTGCTCGGTGAACCACACGCCGTCCGGCCCGGCCGCGATGCCGAAAGGCTGCGAGACGGCGTTCGGCAGGGGGTACTCCGTGAAGGCCCCGTCGGTCGTGATCCGCCCGATCATGTTCCCGCCGTTCTCGGTGAACCAGAGCGCGCCATCGGGGCCGAGCGCGATGCCGATCGGGTTGCCCGGTGCGGGGAGCGGAAAGGTCGTGATCGTCGCCATGTCGGGCGTGATCGAGGCGATCGCCTGGCCGCTTCGCTGCGTGAACCAGAGGTTGCCGTCGGGGCCGGCCGCGATCCCCGAGAGGAGCCGTCCGGCCGGCGTCACCGGCGCTTCGGTGATGGTCCCGTCCATCGAGATGCGCCCGACGCGGTTGCCCGCTTGCTCGGTGAACCACATCGCGCCGTCGGGTCCGGCCGCGATCCCGTACGGCCCACTGGGCGTCGACGGGATCGCGTACTCGGTGAACGCGCCGTCGACCGTGACGCGGCCGATCATCCCGCCCGCCTGCTCGGTGAACCAGAGCGCGCCGTCGGGGCCGGCCGCGATCCCGGCGGGCTGGCTCGCGGCCGTCGGCACCGCGAACTCGGTGATGGCGCCCGCCGGGGTGACGCGACCGATCTGGCTCGCCGATCGTTCGGTGAACCAGAGATTGCCATCCGGCCCGGACGTGATCCAGAAGGGCTGCGCGGCGGCCGTCGGAAGCGGGTACTCCGTGATCGTCCCGTCGGCGGCTACGCGGCCGACGGCATTCGACGTGCGCTCCGTGAACCAGAACGCCCCGTCGGACCCCTGCGTGATGCCCTGCGGCAGGCTTGCGGCCGCCGGGATCGCGAACTCGGTGATATCGCCGAGGGCGGCGGACGCGCTCGGCATGAGGCCGAACGCGATCGCGGCCGAGAGGGCTGCGATGGAAAAGATCCGGAGAGGGGGTCGACTCCGCACGAATCAGGTATCGGTCGGTACCCGATTCGGGGAGATGGACCGAACGGTCATTCGTAGCTAGGCCATGCGACGCAGGTCGACGGTATGCTCCGCGCCTGATGTCGTCGGCTCCTCTCCTGATTCGCGCCGGGCGGTTGGTCGACGTCGAGACCGGCGAGGTACGACGGGACCAGGTCGTCGCCGTGCGGGGCGATCGCATCGATGCCATCGACGACGACGACGGTCGCGTTCCCGAGGGAGCGACGGTGATCGACCTCTCGAACCACACCGTGCTGCCGGGCCTCATCGACTGTCACACGCACCTCATCGGCGAGGTCGAGACCGGGCACGGGTACGCGGGGCTCGTGCAGCGCAGCGGCGCGCAGGAGGCGTTCTCCGGCGTCCGCAACGCGCGCGAGACGGTCCGGGCCGGATTCACGAGCGTGCGCGACGTGGGGACCTTCCGCGCGCTCGTGGACGTGGCGCTCCGCGACGCGATCGAAGCCGGCGACGTCCTCGGCCCCCGGATGCTCTGCGCCGGTGCGTACGTCACGTGCTCGAGCGGGGGCGGCGACATCACGGGCCTCGCGCCCGACGTCGACGCGGTCGTGCCGCGCGAACTGCGGTTCGGCGTCGCGGACTCGGCCGACGAGGTGCGGGCGGCCGTCCGTCGGATCCTCCACGGCGGCGCCGACTTCATCAAGATGATCGCGACGGGAGCCGTGCTCACCGAGGGCACCGTGCCCGGCGCGCCCGAGTTCGGCGAGGCGGAGATCCGCGCAGCCGTCGAAGAGGCTGCGCTCTATGGGACGTTCGTGGCCGCGCACGCGCACGGGGCGGAGGGCATCAAGCGCGCCGTGCGCGCGGGTGTGCGTTCGATCGAGCACGGATCGCTCATGGACGACGAGTCGATCGAGCTCATGGCCGAACGCGGTACCTACCTGGTCGCCGACATCTGGTTCGGCGACTGGATCCTCGAGCAAGGCACGCTGCACGACTGGTCGCCGAACGTCATGCGCAAGACCGAGGAGACCACCGACGTCCAGCGAGAGGGGTTCGCGAAATGCGTGAAGGCGGGCGTGAAGCTGCCGTTCGGCACCGACAGCGGCGGCTACCCCCACGCGATGGCGGCGAAGCAGTTCGCGTATCTCGTGCGCTACGGCATGACGCCGATGGAGGCGATCCGGAGCGCAACGACGGTGGCCGCGGAGCTCATGGGCCGGGAGGACCGCGTGGGGTCGATCGCGCCCGGGAAGCTCGCCGATCTCGTCGCGGTCGAGGGCGACCCCATCGATGACGTCTCCCGGCTGGAGCGCGTCGCCTTCGTCATGAAGGGCGGCGAGGTCGTGAAGTCGGCGTAGCGGTCAGACGTTCCGCACGAACATGCCGAACGTCGACCATTGTTGCGAGGTCTGGGAGTCGACCACCGCCTGGCTGCCGGTGACCGGCAGGCCGTTCGACCAGCCGATCGAGTACAGCTTGCCGTCGGTGCGCGCGACGTACAGCGTGCCGCCGGCGAGCGTCATGCCGCGCACCGTGCCCCACGTGAACCCGCTGCCGGGCAGGACGGCGGTGAACGTGACGGAGCCGATCACGTTGCTCTCGACGGTGAAGTACCGATAGTAGAGACGGTCGTCCCCCGACACGGTGTAATACAAGCGTCCGTTCTCGAGGAACATCCCTGTCAGGCTTGCCATCGGGAAGTACGAAGCCGTCAGACCCCTGGGAAACACCTTCTTCGCCTTACCCGGGCTCGACCCCCCACCCCACGTTCGCCGGAACATCTCGCCCCCGGTCGTGCAGTAGTAGATCTTGCCGTCGGCGTAGAAGGCTCCGCGCGCGTTTGACCAATCGACCGCGGGCGTGGACACGAGCGACCGCGCGCCCGCGACCGAGCCGTCGAACGAGCGCTGGGCCATCGACGTCTCGCCCGTCGCCGGCATCGTGTACAGCGTGTTCGGCAGTGTCGCCTGCGCGTGGACGTAGACGGACGTGCCCCCGTCGAGCGGGAAGAACGCGAGCCGGTTGTGGTACTCGCCGCCGATCGTGTCGGTGTCGTGCCCGACGTAGAGTCCTTCCGAGGTGAGCGTGAAGTCGAAGACGCCCTCGCCGATGTCACGGCCGGGGTTCCACGAGAACGGAAGCCCGTTGATGGGGTCGAGCGCGGCAATGCCGTGGCGCGTGAGTGCGCCGGGGCCCTTCGCGTCGCCGGCGAAGGGGTTGTTCATCCAGCGGAAGTGCCCGCCGACGTAGATCGCCGTCCCGCTGATGGCGACCCGCCAGAACGTGTCTCCTCCCGAGTAGTCGAGCCACGTCGGCTGCTGGTTCGCGCCGGTCGCGTTGAGCGGCCAACGGCTCGCCGTGTCACAGGTCACGCCCGAGCCCGACCCGCCGAAGAACGCGCCGGTGGTGACGACCACGAAGTAGCTTCCGTCGGGCGAGATGTCGATGTCGCGCAGGTAGGTGTCGAACTTCGCCGCGCACTGCCCCACGAACCGCGTCGTGGCCCACGTGGACACGGTCGCCGTCGTCGGCGTGAGGTTGAGGATCGCGATCTGCTCGCGCGCGAGCCCATCGACGGTCTTGAAGTTGCCGATCGCGACCATCTTCGTGCCGTCCGGAGAGACCTCGATCCGCGCGACGTGGCTCACGCCGCCGTTGTGCAGGCCCTCGAACGGGATGTCGACGCCGTCGACGAGGTCGCCGGTCACGTCGTCCACCGCCGCGAGCCCGAGCCGCTCGACGGTGTTCACCTTCGTGAACTCGCCGGCGATGTACACGAGGCCGTTCGCGAGCGCGACGTCCTTCACCGAGGCGCCGAGCGTGACCCGGCCGTCGAACGCCGTGACCACGTCGCCGTCGAGGTCGAGCTTCACGAGGCGGCGTGTCGTGTCGCCGTTCGTGTGCGTGAACTCCCCGCCCGCGTACACGTACGTGCCGTCGGTGGCGAGCGAGAGCACCCGGCCGTCCAGGTCCGGCACGAAGGTGTTCGAGATCTCGCCGGTGTCCTTGTCGAACGCGAACAAATAGCCGCGATCGACCGGCGTGCCGTCGGCCTCGGTGACGCCCTTGAACCCGCCGCCCACGACGACGGTGTCGCCGATCACCACGATGCCGTAGACGCGGCCGGTGAGCGCGTGTGGGGTGTAGTCGACCGGATCGTCCGAGACGACGAGCGACTGGGTGACGGGCTGCGCGGACGCGGGAGTCGAGATCCCGGCGACGGTCGCGAGCACGCTCGCCGCGACGAGCAGGTGGAACAGGCCGAGGGGACGCCGTCCAGCGCGGGACATCGAAGTGAAAGAGTATGACACGGGCGCCCGCCGCGTCCCTACGTCGTTGGTCGGCGGCGGCCGCACGAGGATGCGACCAAGGTCTCGGGACGAACGGCTCTCCCGCGCGTTTTGAGAACATGCCGCGCGAGACGGGCGACGGGGGAGTGGGGCATGGACAGGCTGTCGGCGCAGGAGATCGTCGAGCTCTCGAAGCGGTACACGCTGTTCGACTGGCAGGCGCAGTCGAAGGCTGCGCCGCTCGCGGTCGACCGCGGGGAAGGCGTGTACTTCTGGACCGTCGACGGCACGAGGTATCTCGACTTCAACAGCCAGCTGATGGGGCTGAACATCGGCCACGGCGACGCTCGCGTCGCCGAGGCGATCGCGCGCCAGGCGAAGAAACTGCCGTACATCTCGCCGTTCATGGCGTACGAGGAGCGGGCGCTTCTCGGCCAAAAGATGGCCGAGATCCTGCCCGGCGACATCGACAAGACCTTCTACACGCTCGGCGGTGCCGAGGCGAACGAGAACGCCGTGAAGATCGCGCGGATGGTGACCGGCCGGCACAAGATCCTCGCGCGGTATCGCTCGTACCACGGGGCGACGACCGGCGCCATCACGCTCACCGGCGACCCCCGGCGCTGGCCCAACGAACCCGCGCTGTCGGGGGTCGTGCACGTGCTCGACCCGTACCACGGCCCCGAACGCCCCGTCGACGACGCCGCGACGGCGCTCGCGAACCTCGAGGAGACGATCGAGCTCGAGGGCCCGTCGACGATCGCCGCGTTCATCCTCGAGACCGTCACCGGCACCAACGGGATCCTCATCCCACCGGACGGCTACCTGCGGGGCGTGCGGGAGCTCTGCGACCGGTACGGCATCCTGATGATCGCCGACGAGATCATGTGCGGCTTCGGTCGGACCGGCGAGTGGTTCGCCGTCGATCACTGGAACGTCGTGCCCGACGTCATCTCCGTCGCGAAGGGCCTCACGTCCTCGTACGCGCCGCTGGGCGCACTCGGGCTGCGGCCGGCCGTCGCGGCGTACTTCGAGGACCACGTCTTCTGGAGCGGGCTCACGTACAACACGCACCCGATCTCCGTGGCGGCCGCGCTCGCGACGATCGCCGTCTATGAAGAGGACGGGCTCATCGAGCACGCGCGCAAGATGGGCGACGTGATGGCACGGCACCATCAGGAGCTCAAGGACAAGCATCCGAGCGTCGGCCACGCGCGGAACATCGGGCTCTTCGGCATCCTCGAGCTCGTGAAGAACGACCGCAACGAACCGCTGTCGCCGTTCAACGTGCAGAACGACACGATGACGGCGCTGAACCGCTTCCTGCTGGACCACGGCCTGTTCACGATGGTGCGCTGGTGGAACGTGATGACGAACCCACCGCTCATCATCACGGAGCAGCAGCTCGGCGAGGGGTTCGAGATCATCGACGAGGCCCTTGCGATCGCCGACGAGGCGTACGAGGGCTAACCGGGGATCACGGCGCGGCCTGCTCGGCCCAGGCCGCGAGCTCGGTCATCACCTTCGCGAGCCCTCGTCCCCGGTCGGTGAGGCGGTAGGCGATCCCCACCGGCGTCGTGGGTGTGACCGTCCGCACGACGATGCCTGCGGCTTCGAGCTCCTTCAGTCGGAGCGAGAGCACGTGGTCGGAGATCGGCGGGATCGCGGTGCGCAGGTCGGAGAAACGGGAGACGTCGGCCTGCAGCGCGCGCACGAGCTGGGGAACCCACCGCTTCCCCACGAGCTCGGCCGCATGCTGGAAGTGAGGACAGACGGCGGCTTCCTCGCCGTCCGCTGCCGATCGTTCGTCCACGCGCGTCATCGTACCTTCCAATGCCTGAGCTTCCCAGAAGATTTCCGTAACTCAGGAATAGTGAGTGCCTGTTGACCGTTCACGCTGGTACGCGCTCGCCGCCGAGGGGGCGGCGAGCAGAGATCGCAGGGAGGCATCATGGCTCAGGCGATGAACGAACCACGAACGCGGGAGCTGCCCCCGAGCGGGCGATGGGAGCTCGACCCGGCACACACGTCGATCGAGTTTGTCGCGCGCCACATGCTCACAAGGGTGCGCGGCCGATTCACCGAGTTCGAGGGCGGGTTCGAGATCGGGGAGCGACCCGAGGACTCCAGGGTCCATGTCGAGATCGCGGCCGCCAGCATCCAGACCAACACCTCGATGCGGGACGACCACCTGCGGAGCCCCGACTTCCTCGACGCCGCAACGTATCCGAAGCTCACGTTCTCGGGCACGACGTTCCGTCCGACGGGCGAGACCACGTTCGAGCTCGACGGCGACCTCACGATCAAGGACGTCACGCGACCGATCACGCTGAAGGGCGAGATCCTCGGGTGGGGTCCCGACACGGAGGGCAGGCCGATGCTCGCGGCGTCGGCGAGTGCGACGATCAACCGAGAGGACTGGGACATGACCTGGAACATGGTCGTGGAGACCGGCGGCTTCCTCGTGAGCAAGCGGGTCGACATCGAGATCGAGACCGAGGCGCGGCTACAGGCCTGAAGCCCGTTGCGGTGACCGAGCGACGAAAAGGACGGGGCGACGCCCCGTCCTTTTTCGTTCCTTCGCCCCATTGATTCGTAGGAAGACGATGTCCTACGATCTGCCTTGCGGATGGGGGTGGTGGCATGAAGCGAGCCGCCCGGTGGGCTCGGCTCGTCGTCCTGGTGGTGTTCTCCGGAGCCCTGGCGTTCACGCCGGGGGCCTCCGCGGGTGGTGGGTGCACGATCAGCGGGACCGCGGGTCCCGACGTGCTCGTGGGTACGCCCGGTCCCGACGTGATCTGCGGGCTCAACGGTTCCGACACGATCAACGGGCGGGGCGGCGCGGACACCATTCTCGGCGGCAAAGGGAGGGACTACCTTCGCGGCCGGGGCGGTGACGACGTGCTGCGCGGCGGACGGGGCAACGACTACATCGTGAGCGGCAAGGGTACCGACGCCGTCTACGGTGGCAAGGGGAACGATCGGTGCCTGCGCACGCAGGACGGCTTCCCGCACGACACGCTTTCGGGCGGCAAGGGCAAGGACACGTACCGGGCCGACGCCGACGACGTCGTGAAGGACGCCGAGGTGCAGGTGGACGCCTGCGAGGATCCTCCCGCCTGATCGCGTTCGAGGATCAGGTCGGGCGCGGTCCGTTCGCGCCCGGATCGTAGGACTCCAGCCGGAAGATGCCTTCGTAGGCGACCACCACGTCGCCCGCGACCCACAGGTCCCCGGTCCAGCCGCTCTCCCTCGCGGTGAACCGCCACCGCGTCGCGTCGAACCGTCCCACGGGCGTTGCCGCGGTTTCGTCGCCGATCCGCTCGTAACGCTGCCGGGTCGGGTGGATCTCGAGCGTGAAGGGATCGACGAACAAGACGTCGATCTCGGTGGTGCCGGTGAGGCGCTTGGTCGTGACGAGGTTCGTCGCCGGCGTCAGGTAGTCGAGGTGCGTGTCGGCGTGCCAGGGGAACCGCACCGGGGCGCGGTCGCGGAAGCCGACGAGCGTCTCGCCCGACCCCTCGAGCAGCAGGTCGTGGGCTCCGGTATCGACCCGAAGCCGGACGGGTCGCCAAGCCTCGTCGACCACGACGTCGACGGTCTCGTGGTGCTCGCCGTGCTCGACCGTGTCGATCTCCGCGAAGTAGCGCCAGCCCGCGGGTCCCGGCGCGCACCGGAAGTCCTCGGTGCCGACCGGGTCCCCGTCGTCGCCGAGGACCGCGTACCTGCCGGAGGGCATCGTCAGATCGACTCGGGCAGGCCGAGGTCGCGCCCGAGGATCAGGCGGTGGATCTCGCTCGTGCCCTCACCGATCTCGAGCACCTTCGCGTCTCGATAGAACCGCGCGATGGGGTACTCCTCCATGAACCCGTAGCCACCGAAGATCTGCGCGGCCTCGCGCGCGCTCGTGACCGCCGCCTCGCTCGCGGCGAGCTTCGCGATCGAGGCCTCCGCGACGTGCTCGCGACCCTCGTCCTTCAGCCACGCCGCGCGGTAGGTGAGGAGGCGAGCCGACTCGACGGCCACCCGCATGTCGGCGAGCTTCCCCTGGATCAGCTGGTTCGCGCCGATCGACCGGCCGAACGCCTGCCGCTCGTTCGCGTACGTCACGGATTCGTCGAGGCACGCCTGCGCGAGGCCGACCGCGAGCGCCGAGATGGTGATGCGCGCGCCCGTGAGGATCGCGAGGCACTGCGCGAACCCGCGGCCGCGCTCGCCCAGCAGGGCGTCCGCGGGCAGCCGGACGTCCTCGAACACCACGCCGTGGGTATCGCTCGCGTGCCAGCCGAGCTTCCGATACGGGGCCTCGATCGTGATGCCGGCGGCGTCCGCGGGGACGAGGAACGTCGACAGGCCGCGCTTCCCACCTTCCGGCTCGGTGGCGGCCGCGACGACGTGCACGCCCGAGATCGGCGTGCCGCAATTCGTGATGAAGGCCTTGGCCCCATCGAGCACCCAGCCGTCCCCGTCGGGGCGCGCGACCGTCCGCGCGGCGGCGGCGTCGGACCCGCCCCCGGGCTCGGTGAGGCAGAACGACGCGAGGATCTCGCCGGCTGCGACCCGGCGGAGCCAGCGCTCCTTTTGCTCCGGCGTCCCGAAGCGGTCGATCATCCCACCGCCCAGCCCCACCGCGGCCGAGAGCGTGATGCCCACCGACTGGTCGACGCGTCCGAGCTCCTCGATCGCGAGGCACATCGTGACGCTGTCGGCCTCGCTGCCTCCGAACTCTTCGGGAAACGGCAGGCCGAACAGGCCGAGTTCGGCCATGCGCCGCACGACGTCGAGCGGGAACTCCTCCTTGGCGTCGCGTTCGGCGGCTCCGGGCGCGACGATCTCCTCGGCGAACTCGCGGACGACCTTCCGGAAGTCCTCCTGCTCGGGCGTGAGGTCGAAGTTCACGCGGGCACGAACCCCTCGAGGTCGTTGATCGATCCGGAGCGATCGTCCCGGAATGCGGCCCGCACACGCATGCCGATGGACGGCGACGCGACGCCGGCGAGGCGGTGGAGCAGCACCGTGTCGGCGCCGTCCAACTTCACGAGCGCGAGCGTGATCGGCTCCGCGAGCGCGCGATCGTCGACGTCGACGTGCCCGACCGTCCAGGACTCGATCGTGCCCTCGGGGCCGCACTCCACGTCGGACTCGAGCTCGGCGAAGTCGCGCTCGCAGAACAGGCGCGCGGGGAGGTAGGTCATCTCGCACGTCGGGCAGCGGGAGCCGAGCAGCACGCCGCGATCGCGCAGCGCCTCGAAGAACCGGGTGTTCGCGACGCCCGGCGTGTAGCGGAAGCTCACCGGGAGACCGCCGGGGATCTTCCGAACGGTCACGACGTCACCTCGCCGTCGGCGGGGCGAAAGTACGCGATGTCGAGGATGGAGCCCGTGCGTTCCTCCGCCGGGCGCCAGACGGCCTCGACGCGAAGGCCGATCCGCACGTCGTCGGGGCGAACGTCGCCGAGCTTGTGGAGGAACCCTCCCTCGCTCGCGCCGTCCAGTCGAATCACGGCCGGGAGCTCGGGTTCCTCGAGATCCTGCATGTCCCAGGTGACGTGGCAGATCGAGAACGTCTCCACCGTGCCCGTGGCGGGAACCTCCGTCCACGAGTCGGTGGGCCGGAAGCACCGTTCGCAGAACGCCCGCGGCGGCACGAGGGTTCGCCCGCACTGCGCGCACGTGGTCGCGACGATCCTCGCGTCGCGCAGCCCGTCGAGGAACGCGCCGACGGCCGCACCGGGATCCCACGCGTACTCCGCGTCGAGGTCGATGTCGACCGCGCCGGTCGCCGACCGGAACTCGGCGTCGGAGAGCGGGGTCGCGCGCGGCGCGGACGGCGGTGTCCCGTCGCGGGTGGCCGTGGTCGCCGGACCCCCGTCCGTGCCAAGGATCACGACGGTCCCGACCTGCATGAGGTCGCCCCAGGCCTGCGCGAGGCCGCGCTCGGGCGTCCCCGGGACCTGCCTGCCCCCCGCTTCCCCGCGCAGCTGCCAGAACAGCTCGCACACCTTCATCAGCCCCGCGGCCGCGATGGGGTTCCCGACGCCGAGGAGGCCCCCGCTCGGGCAGCACGGGAGGTCGCCGTCGCGCGCCGTGACGCCGTCGCGCGCCGCCTCGGGCGCCTTGCCCTTGTCGAACAGCAGCAGCCCCTCGAGGTGGTGCAGCTCCTTGTAGTCGAATGGGTCGTAGGGCTCCGCGACGTGGATCTGCTTGCGCGGCTCGGTGACGCCCGCCATGTCGTACGCCATGCGCGCGGCGTTCTCGACGTACTCCGGGTAGACGAGGTCGCGGTTCGTCCAGTACGTCGTGTCGAGGTTCCACCCGACGCCCTGCACCCATACCGGCCGGTCAGTCAGCTGCCGCGCGACGTCCTCGCTCGCCATCACGATCGCCGCCGCGCCGTCGCTGATCGGCGAGACGTCGAGCCGCTGCACGGGCCACGCAAGCGTCTCGCTCGCGAGCACGTCGTCCACGGTGATGTCGGACTGCCCGAGCAACGCCGAAGGATGCTCCGCCGCGTTGCGCTTGTTCTTCACCGCGACCTCGGCGATGTCGCGCTTGTCCAGCCCGTACGCGTTCATGTAGCGGTTCATCTCCAGCGCGAAGATCCACAGGAGGTTCGGCCCGAGGGGCCGCTCGATGATGTTGTCGAAGATCGTGATGAACGCGCCCTGCGGGTGCGGCTGACAGGACGACATCTTCTCCTCGGCAACGACGAGCACGACGTCGGCCTGGCCGGACGCGACCGTGTACCAGCCTTGGATCGGAACGAAGACGCCGCTCCCGCCGCCGACGTAGGTGCGAATCATCGGCTTGCCCCAGCCACCGCTGCCGTCGGACAGGTACTCGCCCTTGCGGTGCACGCCGTCGAACGCGTCGGGCGCGCTCGTCACGCACACGGCGTCGACGCGATCGAGCCCGATGCTCGCCGACGCGAGCGCCTCGCGCGCCGCGATCCACGCGAGTTCCTTGCCGGTCTCCTGGGCGCGGCGCACGAACTTCGTCATGCCGGCGCCCACGACGGCAACGCGACGCCCCGTCATGCGCCGGCCTCCGCGTATTCGAACAACGCAAGCGCGTTGCCGTCGGGGTCGGCGAACTCCACGAAGCGAGGCTCGCCGCGCTCTCCGCCGCCCTCGTGCCCGATCGCCACGCCGTGCGCGGCGAGCCCCGCGCGGGCCGTCTCGAGGTCGCCGACCGTGAACGCCACCGTGCCGCCCGGACGCACTTCGCCCGACGAGGCCGCATGCAGCCCGAGCTTGATCGGCCCCGCCGCGAACTGCGCCCAGTCGTCCCCGGCCCGGTAGTCGAGCGCGAGCCCGAGCGTGTCGCGGTAGAAGGTCACGGCGCGGTCCATGTCCGCGACGAAGAGGTACACGAGGTCGGCGCGCTCGATCACGCTGCGTCTCCCGCCCGAAGCACGGCGACGGCGGACGTCGTCGAGGGCACGCCGCGCCACGACTGCGCGATCGCGACGCGCCCCTCACCCGCGCGCAGCTGCTCGACGCATGCGAGGGCCCGCGCGAGCCCCGTTCCCTCGTGCAGGTATCCCTCGCCGAGCGCGCCCCCGGAGCGGTTCACGCGATCGGGGTCCAGGCCGCCGAGCCCGAGCGCCTCGAGGTGCTGGAGCTGCTTGTACGCGAACGTGTCGTCGACCTCCGCCACGTCGACGTCCGCGGGGGAGGCGCCGGCTTGCCGGTAGGCCTGCGCCGCCGCGCGCTCCGCCGAGCCCGCGCGATCCCAGTCCCGGCTCTCGATCGTGGGCGAGTCGCTGTTCCACCCGATCCCGTCGACCCACACGTCGGAGCCGCCGGCGACCTCGCTCGACGCGAGCACCAGCACCACGCAGCCGTCGGCCGGCGGCGCCGCCTGCTCGCGCGTGAGCGGTTCGAAGAGCGGCGTGGGGTCGGCGACGTCGGCATACGAGGCCCTTGCGTTCGAGCGGGCGTGCCCGCGATTCCGGTGAACGACCGCGAGGCAGTCGTCGACGGTCGCGCCGCTCACGTGGAGGTAGCGGCGCATCTCGAGGCCGGCGATCGCGAGCGCGGGGACGTCGAGGGGACGGTTGAGCACCGGATCGAGGGCGAACCGGTCGATGCGGCCCTGCGTGACGACGTCCGAGGCCTTCGCGTGACCCTCGACGGCCACGCGGCGCGCGATGCCGCTGCGGATCAGCATCACGCCGGTCGCGAAGGCCTGGAGGCCCTCGCCGGCGACCGTGTGCACGGGCCTCTGGACCGCGCCGAGCTGGTCGGGGACGTACTCGTCGAAGATCGAGGTGCCCTCCTGCACGTCCTCGGAGGCCGCGACGAACGAGTCGATCTCGGTGCGGGGATCGACGCCGGCGTCCGCGTACGCGGCGCGCGCGGCCTCGAACATCAGCTCCTTGTAGGACGTCCCGTCGGTGCTGGGGGAGAAGCCGCTCCAACCGGCTCCGACGACGGCGACTCGCGGCTCCATCCACTCGGTTATACCGTGGATGCGTGAGCGACGTCCTGTGGCGCCCGACCGCGGACTACGTGGACCGCGCGAACGTCACCCGCTTCATGCGCTCCCACGCCATCGAAACCTATGACGAGCTCGTGCGTCGCTCGGTCGCCGACGTCGGCTGGTTCTGGGACGCGGTGGTCGCGGACCTCGGGATCGAGTTCCTCGCCCCGTACCACGAGACCGTCGACCTGAGCCGCGGACCCGAGTGGGCGCGGTGGTTCGCCGATGGGGCCCTGAACCTCGCTCACCAGTGCGTCGACCTCTGGGCGGAACGCACGCCCGACGCGCCGGCCGTCGTCTGGGAGAGCGAAGACGGGGACGTCCGCTCCTGGACGTACGCGGAGCTCCGCGAACAGACCGACCGGCTCGCGCACACGATCGGTGGGCTCGGCGTCGGCGAGCGCGACACCGTGGGCGTGTTCCTCCCGATGGCGCCCGAGACGGTGGCCGCGATCATGGCGTGCTCGAAGATCGGCGCGATCTGGGTGCCGATCTTCAGCGGTTTCGGGCCCGATGCCGTCGCGGCGCGCCTCGCCGACGCCGGCGCGAAGATGCTGATCACCGCCGACGGGTCGCTCCGGAAAGGCCGTGCGGTGCCGATGCGCGAGACCGCGGAACGGGCCGTCGAGATCTCCGGACTTCCGATCGAGATCCTGGTGTGGGACCGGCTCGACGGCGGCCGGGCCTGGTCGGAGCGGCTGGCGGCGCAACCGGCGCGGTTCGACACGCTCCCCCTGGAGGCGGAGCACCCGCTGTTCATCGGCTACACGAGCGGCACGACCGGCCGCCCGAAGGGCGTGCTGCACGTGCATGGCGGGTTCCTCGTGAAGGTCGCCGAGGAGGTCGCGTACCAGGTCGACCTGCATCAGGGTGAGGTGCTCCATTGGGTCACCGACCTCGGCTGGATCATGGGCCCCTGGGAGATGGTCGGGGCGCTCGCGCTCGGCTCGACCGTCCTGTTGTTCGAGGGCGCCCCGAACCATCCCGGGCCCGATCGGTTGTGGGGGCTGGTCGAGCGGCACGGCGTCACGACGCTCGGCGTATCGCCGACGCTCGTTCGCGCGCTGATCCCTTCGGGAACCGGACCGATCCGCGACCACGACGTGTCGTCGCTCCGGATCCTCGCCTCGACCGGTGAGCCGTGGAACCCGGAGCCCTACCGATGGCTCTTCGAGGAGGTCGGGGGCGGGCGCCTGCCGATCATCAACCTGTCGGGCGGCACCGAGGTCGGCGCGTGCTTCCTCTCGCCGCTCCCGATCTGTGAGCTGAAGTCCTGCACCCTGCGCGGGCCGGCGCTCGGGATGGACGTGGACGTGTGGGGCCCCGACGGGCGTCGCGTCGCAACCGGCGACGTCGGCGAGCTCGTGTGCAGGCAGCCGTGGCCGGCGATGACGCGGGGCGTCTGGGGCGACCCGGAGCGCTACCTCGACACGTACTGGCGCCGCTGGCCGGGCGTCTGGGTGCACGGCGACTGGGCGAGCATCGACGAGGACGGGTTCTGGTTCCTGCACGGCAGGAGCGACGACACGTTGAACGTCGCCGGGAAGCGACTCGGGCCGGCCGAGGTCGAGTCCGCGCTCGCGTCGCATCCCGCGGTCGCCGAGTCGGCCGCGGTGGCCGTGCCCGACGACGTCAAGGGCGAGACGATCTGGTGCTTCGTGGTGCTGAAACCCGGCGAAACCGCGACCCCCGACGAGCTCGCAGCCGTCGTGGGCGAGCACCTCGGCCGCTCCTTCCTGCCTTCCCGCGTGCTCTTCGTCCCCGAGCTCCCGCGCACTCGGAGCGCGAAGATCCTGCGCCGTGCGGTGCGGGCGACGGCGCTCGGCGAGGATCCGGGGGATCTGTCGAGCCTCGAGAACCCTTCGGCCCTCGACGCGATCCGGTCGATCCTCGACCAACGACCTATCTAGGAGTCGCTCGCCCCCAGCCGATACGCCCCGGGGGAGGGTTCGTGCCGCCCGGGCGCGTGGGGGATCGAGGGGCGATGACGCAGACCGTTGCACGCCGCGACGTGTTCAAGGCCGCCGCGGCCGCCATGCTCGGGAGCCCGATCGCCTCGCTGCTGACGGCCGAGCCCGCGCTCGCGGACGCCGCCTTCGTGCCGAGCGATCTCGACCTCCATGTGCTGCGGCGCGCAACGTATGGCCCGACCCCCGCGCTCCGCGACCAGATCAAGCAGCGTGGGCGATGGAACTGGCTCGACGATCAGCTCGATCCGGACTCGGTGAACGACGCGTACTGCGACGATCTCATCAATGACAGGTTCCCCCACCTCGACTGGACCATCGCCAAGGCCGTCGACAAGATCGACGACGGCTCGTGGGACCTGATGTTCGATCTCGGCGTGGCCGCGATCGTGCGAGCGACCTGGAGCAAGCGTCAGCTCTTCGAGGTGATGGTGGACTTCTGGTCGAACCATCTGAACGTCACGAACCCGTTCGACGGCGGCTGGGCCACGCGCCACGATTACGACCGCAAGGTCATCCGCCAGCACGCGCTCGGCCGGTTCGAGGACATGCTCATCGCCTCGGCCACGCACCCGGCGATGATGTACTACCTCAACAACGCCGAGTCGACGAAGGACCTCCCGAACGAGAACTACGGCCGGGAGCTGCTGGAGCTTCACACGGTTGGCGTCGCCGCCGGCTACTCCGAGACCGATATGTACAACTCGACGCTGGTTATGACGGGCTACGGCGTGAACTGGGAGACCCAGAAGTTCCAGTACCACGACTGGGCGCACTACGTGGGGCCGGTGCAGGTCATGGACTGGTCCTCCAACAACGGCTCGGCGAGTCACGGCTACGACGTCGGACTCAACTACCTCCGGTACCTCGCCAATCATGAGTCGACCGCACAACACATCGCCTCGAAGCTCGTGACGCGATTCGTGTCGGACGAACCCGACCAGGCGCTCGTGGACAAGCTCGCGAACACCTACCTCAACCACGACACGGCGATCGTGCCGGTGCTGCGCCAGCTGTTCCACTCGGCGGCGTTCGAGGACTCGATCGGAGCGAAGGTGCGCCGTCCGATGGAGGACGTGATCGCGACGCTGCGAATCCTCGGCGACAAGCCCGACAAGCACGGGCGCGCCGGGCTCGAGGGCCTCTACTGGCTGATCGAGGGGCTCGGGAACACGCCGATGGGCTGGGTGCCGCCCAACGGCTATCCCGACGTCGCCGACGCGTGGCGCTCCGCCGGAGGGACGCTCGGCCGCTGGAACATGCACATGTCGCTCGCCGCGAAGTGGTGGCCCGACACGCTCGTGCGGCCGCCGCTCAAGAAGATGGTGCCCGACCCGCTGCCGGCGACGCACGGCAAGCTCGTCGACGCGCTTGCGAAGCGGCTGGTGTTCCGCAAGCTCACCGCCGAGCACACCGACGCCGTGCTCGCGATCGTCGAGCGGACGTCCTCGGATCCGCTCTCCGACGACGACGCGATCGTGGGATGGCGCCTGCCGTACGTCGTCGCCGCCATCCTCGACTCGCCCTACCACGCGACCCGATGAAGGAGCCGACATGCTGACCCGGAAGCCGCGACAGGCGCGCAAGCCCTGCGGATGCCCCGACTACGAGCGCGGCATCTCGCGGCGCTCGTTCCTGAAGCGCAGCGCCGTCGCCGGCGGCATGGTGGCGGGGATCGCCCACGAGGCGTTCTTCACGCGCCTCGCGTTCGCGGCCGCGCCGTACGACGGCGACGTGCTCGTGGTGGTCTCGCTGCGTGGGGGATTCGACGGGCTTTCGGCGATCGTTCCGGCGTCGGACCCCGACTACCCGATCTGGCGCCCGAACGTCGGCATCCCCACCGGCACGCTCATCCAGCTCGACGCGACGTTCGGCATGCACCCCGCGATGTCGTCGCTCGAGCCCTTCTACACCGGCGGCTCGTTCGGGGTGGTGCACGCGGTGGGCCAGGAGTCGCCGAACCGCTCGCACTTCTCGGCGATGGACGAGCTCGAGCGCGCCGCGCCCGGCACGTCGCTCCGCACCGGGTGGCTCGATCGCGTGCTCGGTCTGCGCGACCCCGGCACCGCGTTCCAGGGCGTGCAGATGGGAAGCAACACGGCGGCCTCGATGTTCCTGGGTCCGTCGCCCGAGCTCGCGATGTGGTCGGTGGACTCGTTCGGCCTCGACGCCGCCTGGGACGACGAGGAGTCGGCGCTCTGGGATACGGCGTTGCGTGGTCTGCACACCGGCGCGCCCGACGTCCTCGCGGCGCCGGCGACCGGCGCGCTCGACGCGCTCGCGACGACGAACGCGCTGCCCGACTACGTCCCCGAGAACGGCGCGGTGTACGCGGACACGAACCTCGCGAGCGCGCTGAAGGACGTCGCGCGGCTGATCAAGGCCGACGTCGGGCTGCAGGTCGCGGCCGTCGACTACGGCGACTGGGACATGCACGTCGACATGGGGACGGTCGACACGGGCTGGATGCACGATCACCTCACCGAGCTGTCCGAGGCGCTCGCGGCCTTCGCGACCGACCTCGGCACGAAGCTCAACGACGTCACGCTCGTGACGCTCACGGAGTTCGGGCGACGCGTGTCCGAGAACGGGTCGGGGGGCACCGACCACGGGTTCGGCCAGGTGGCGCTGCTGCTGGGAGGCGGCGTGGACGGCGGGAAGGTGCACGGCGCGTGGCCGGGCCTCGCCGAGGACGACCTCATCGACGGCGACCTGAACGGCTTGAACGACTACCGCCTGATCCTCGCCGAGATCCTCGAGAAGCGCTGCCGCGCCGGATCGCTCACCGATGTGTTCCCCGGCATCTCGTCGGACCGGCTCGGGGTCGTCGTTCAGAAGCCGTAGCCGCGGCTGGG
Source organism: Actinomycetota bacterium (assembly GCA_036556805.1). Classification (GTDB taxonomy): domain Bacteria; phylum Actinomycetota; class UBA4738; order UBA4738; family HRBIN12; genus DATBIS01. The sequence continues at coordinate 59,011 of DATBIS010000116.1, forward strand.
CCGCGACCTATGCTCTCCCGATGCGCGTCGCGGTCTGCCAGCTGAACGCGGGCGAGGACGTCGAGCGGAACCTCGCGGACGCCGAGCGGCTGTTGCACGAGGCCGCCGACGGAGGCGCCGACCTCGCCGCCCTTCCCGAGGTCTTCGGGTACCTGGGCTCTCCGCGCAGGGTCGCCGAGCTCGCGGCCCCGCTCGACGACCATCCTGTGTGTGCCCGACTGGCAGCCGTCGCGCGTGAACGGTCGATGTGGGTCGTCGGCGGGAGCGTGTTCGAACGCGAGGGCGACAAGGTGTTCAACACGAGCCCGCTGTTCGACCGGCACGGCGAGCTCGTCGCTCGCTATCGCAAGATCCACCTGTTCGACGTCGACCTGCCGGGGCAGCCGCCGTTCCGGGAGTCGGCGACCTACGCCGCCGGTCACGAGCTCGTCACGCACGAGACGGAGTTCGGCCGGATCGGCCTGTCGATCTGCTACGACCTGCGCTTTCCCGAGCTGTACCGAGGGCTGATGGCCCTGGGGGCGGAGGTCGTGCTGGTGCCCGCGCAGTTCCAATGGGCGACCGGAAAGGACCATTGGCACGTGCTGCTGCGCGCGCGAGCGATCGAGAACCAGTGCTTCGTGGTGGCGCCGGGGCAGTGGGGTGCGTACGGAGCACGCGAGCAGCACCGCCGCTCGTTCGGGCACTCGCTCGTCCTGGACCCGTGGGGTCGCGTGCTCGCGGAGGCGCCCGAGGAAGGAAGCGGCGTGACGTTCGCCGACCTCGACTTCACCGAGCTGCGCGTGGTGCGGGATCGGCTTCCGTCCCTTCGCCATCGGCGGCTCGGGCTGGTCTGCTGACGCCGTGAAGCGCGCCCTGCCGAACGGCTACGAGGTCGACGACGACCGGTCGCGCGTGGACGTGGCCGCCGTGCACCGCTACCTCTCGGAGGAGGCGTACTGGGTTCCCGGCCGATCGTTCGCGACGATCGAGCGGCTCGTGGCCGAGTCGACGCGCGTGCTGGGCGCGTACGCGCCCGACGGCGTCTTGGCGGGGTTCGCCCGCGTGGTGTCGGACCGGTCGAACTTCGCCTGGCTCGGGGACGTGTTCGTGCTGCCGGAGCATCGCGGTCGAGGGCTCGGCGTCGAGCTCGTGCGGGAGGCCGTCCAGCACGAGCCCGAGCGCGACTGCGCCTGGTACCTCAACACTCGCGACGCACACCACCTCTACGCGCGATTCGGGTTCGAGCGCGCCGACCCCGATCGAACGATGACGCGGCCTCGCGCGACGCGCGGCTGATCACGCGGGCAGGTCGCCCGGCTCGTCGACGTCCGGCGGTTGCGGCTCGTCGACCTCGACGTCTTCCACCCATTCGGGATGGCTCGCCATCAGCACGCGCGCGCCGACGTCTCCGGACAGGTGACCCGCATCCGCGTAGATCTCGCGCGACAGCAGTGCGGGACCGGGGCCGTCGCGGTAGCTCGCGCGCACGACCTGCCGGCGCGTCTCATGGAAGCGGGCGACGAGCCGCCGAATCACGTCGGGGTCGACGCCGGGCTGGTCGGCCATCAGCACGACGGCCCCCTCGCTCGCATCGTCGAGCGCGTGTAACGCGGACGCGAGCGACGTCGACTGGCCCTCGCGATAGGCAAGGTTCCGCACGAACCGTGCATTGGTAGGAAGCGCGAGCGCCGACTCCACGGCGTCGGCTTCGTGCCCGGTCACGACAACGATCTCGTCGACCACGCCCGCGTCCCGAAGCGCGTCGATCGCGTGTTGTGCGAGCGGCTTGCCTTCGACCGTCGCGAGCTGCTTCGTGGAGCCGAACCGCGAGGACGTGCCGGCTGCCAGCACGACCCCAGAGATCATGCCCTGCGGCCGAACAGCTTCCGGAAGAAGCTCTTGATGACCGCCCAGATCGCCGACAGGCCGAGCCCGATCCCCCCCACCGGCCTCGCGACCGGGGGAGTGGCCGGGGATTCTTCGCCGGTCGCGGCGGGTGCCGATCCGGCTTCGACGGCAGCGACGCCGGCCGCCCCCATGCTCGCCTGCAAGCAGTCGGCGAACTCCTGCGTGAGCTTCTTCGACACCTCCGGGAGCAGGCCTCGCGAGAGCTGGGCGACCGTCCCTGACAGCGTGATGTCGGCTTGCATCTTCACGGTGGTGACGCCCTCGCCGGGCTCGAGCCACGACGTGACGGTCGCGGTGGCGGCGCCCTTCCCCTTCTGCTCCATGCCCTTCGCCGAGAGCACCACGCGATGCGCGGCGTCGTCCCGTTCCCGCATCGTGACGGTGCCGGCGAACGAGAGCGAGACCGGTCCGAACTTCGCGTTCACCTTGCCCTTCCACGTCCGATCGTCGACGGTCTCGGTGAGCTCGGCGCCGGGCATGCACGGCGCCACGCGCTCGACGTCGAGGAGGTAGGCCCACAGAGCATCGACGCCCTCCGCGACGGTGAACTCGTTCTCGATGAGCATCGTGCCGAGCCTACCTCCGAGCTCGTGGTTGACGAAGGACGCTGCCGGGTAGCGTGACGCCGTGGGGTTCCGCAACAAGGTTCGGCTGGATCCGAGCCAGGTCCAGGACCGCCGTCGGTTCGGCGGCGGCACCGGCGTCGCCGTGGGCGGCGGCGCGGGCATCATCGGCCTGATCATCGTGCTCGCGATCAACCTCCTGGGCGGCGGGAACATCGACCTCAACTCGCTGCCCGACCTCAACGGGGTGATCGCCGGCGGCGGCAGCGCGTCCAGCGACACCCTCGACCAGTGCAAGACGGGTCAGGACGCGAACACGTCCGAGGACTGCCGGATCGTGGGCTACGTCAACAGCATCCAGGCCTACTGGTCGGACGCGATCCAGGGCTACGAGCTCGCGCCCACGGTGTTCTTCAGTGGCTCGACGTCGACCGGCTGCGGCAATGCCACCTCGGCGGTCGGGCCGTTCTACTGCCCGCCGGACGCCAGCGTGTACATCGACCTCGGCTTCTTTCAGGACCTCCAGACGAAGTTCGGAGCAGAGGGTGGCCCGTTCGCCCAGGCCTACGTGCTCGCGCACGAGTACGGCCACCACGTCCAGGACCTGCTGGGAGTCCTTGATCGCCTCCAGCCGGGTGAGGGCCCGCAGTCGGACTCGGTTCGCTCGGAGTTGCAGGCCGACTGCTACGCAGGGGTCTGGGCTGCGAACGCGGTGGACACCGGCTTCCTGACGCCGCTCACGGACGCAGATGTCGCGCAGGCGCTCGACGCGGCCGCGGCGGTGGGCGACGACCGCATCCAGAAGGAGTTCCAAGGCCAGGTCAACCGAGAGACCTGGACGCATGGATCGTCGGCGGAACGGCAGCACTGGTTCACCGTCGGGTACAACGCCGGGCAGCCGCAGGCATGCGATACCTTCTCTGGCAAGGTATAAGCACGGTTGCCGCTACGCCGTCCGTCGTAGGGGGGTCCGTGAGACGGCGTATTCCGCCGCCGGACTGAATCCCGTACGTTCGAACGCTCAACCTGCGCGAAGAGGGAGCTCTGGGTGTCTGAACAGTTCGACGTGATCGTGATCGGCGGCGGCCCTGCCGGGTCGACCGCCGCAGGATTCCTCAACCAGATGGGCCACCGCGTCTTGCTGCTCGAGCGCGAAGTGTTCCCGCGCCACCACATCGGCGAGTCGATGATCGCGGCGACGATCGATGTGCTCGCCGAGATCGGGCTCGAGGAGAAGCTCGCGGAGGCGAACTTCCCCGTGAAGTCTGGCGGCTGCTTCATCTGGGGGCAGACCACCGATCCGTGGTGCATCCGGTTCGAGGAGATCCCCGGGCGGCCCACCTCGTACCAGGTGAAGCGCTCCGTCTTCGACAAGCTCTTGCTGGACCACGTCGCCGAGAGCGGCGTCGACGTGCGCCAGGGACACCGGGTGCTCGACGTGCTCAACGAGGACGGGCGCGTCGTGGGCGTGCGGTTCTCGGACCAGGACGGCGTCCAACACACGGCGACCGCGCGCTACACGGTCGACGCGTCGGGGCTCGCGGCCGTGGTCGCCAACCGTCTCTCGAGCCGGGTGCCGGTCGAGGAGCTCAAGAACATGTGCCTCTACGGGTACTGGACCGGCGAGCACCCCGCGCCGGCGAAGCTCGGCGGACAGATCCGGCCCCACGACCGAAACAACATCATCATCAAGATGCTGTCCGACGGTTGGCTCTGGTTCATCCCGCTGGGGGACCCGGGGCCCGATGGGACCGCGGAGCCCGATGCCGGCCGGCGCGAGATCAGCGTCGGCTTCGTCGCACCCAGGGCGAACCTCCCGGAGTCCGGCGGCAAGGCCGCGCTCGAGGAGTTCTATCTCGAACGCGTTCGCTCGGCCGACGAATGGCAGTACCTCCTGCAGGACGCCTCGTACACGGGTCGCTTCCACACCGTGAAGGACTGGTCCTACCGCAGCGACCGGATGGCGGGTCCGGGCTACTTCGCGGTCGGCGACGCGTCGTGCTTCGTGGACCCGATCCTTTCCTCGGGCGTGTTCCTCGCCGTGCTCTACGCGAAGATGTGCGCGGCGGGCGTCCACACGATCCTCACGACCTCGGCTCCCGAGGACCTCGTGCACGACTGGTATCAGGGGCTCTACCTCGACACGTACTCCGACTACCTCGAGATGGCGCGCTACTGGTATCACGGCCACCGCGAGGTCGGGATGTGGATGAACCGCGCGCAGGAGCAGCTCGAGGAGGAGGAGGACACGGTGTTCGCCGACACCAACCGCGACGCGTTCATCGCGCTCGCGACCGGCAACACCCACGCGCACCCGAACTACGTGCTCGCGCGCCGGCTCGCCTCGTTCCCGCTGCCGCTGCACCTTCGCAAGGACCCGCGGAGCTTCTACTTCCGCGAGACGAAGGCCGCGCTCATCGGCCACGCCGACAAGGAGATGCACCCGGAGGACGCGGAGGAGATCGACAAGTCGGCCGAGACCCTCGCGCTGCCGAGCGACGTGCGCAAGGGCATGCTGAACATGATGCACACCTACGACCAGACGACACTCGAGCGGTTCTCCGGCAACGGACAGAAGGCGACGACCATGGACGCGGAGCTCGCGATGTCGCCGAGGGCGCGGCTCAGCCTCGAGGCGATCGACGACTCGGTCACGCTCGTGGTCAAGGCGCCGAACGGGAAGCGGCGCGCGATCGCCTGGGACGTCGAAGTACCGATCGTCGCGGCGTTCGACAAGCCGGCGCGGCCGGAGGACGTCGCCGCTTCGACGGGCCTCGACGCCGATCGAGTGGCCGCTTTCTGCGCGGAGCTCGCTGGCGCCGGCGTCCTGGTGTCGGCCCACGCGGCGGAGCCGGTCGCCGAGACGACCTAGCGGGCCTCCGCGCCCGGGCGCGGACGGTCGTGGATCGGTCCCGGCCGGTCCTTGAGGAACCCGCCGCGGCGCGCGCGCTTGACCGCGACGATCTCCGCGACGATCGACTGGGCGATCTCCTCGGGTCCCTCGGCGCCCATGTCGAGGCCGGCCGGGCCGTGGATCCGCTCGCGGTCGGCGTCGCTCACGTCGACGCCCTCCTCCCGAAGCTCCATGAACAGGCGCTCGGTTCGCGCGGCCGGGCCGAGCATCCCGATGTACGCGGCCGGCGAGGTGAGCAGCGATCGTAGGTAGTCCTTGTCGCGCAGGAAGTTGTGCGTCATGACCACCGCGTAGGTCCGCTCGTCGATCGGCGCGAGCTTCGCGGCGGAGGACGGTTCGTCCACGTGCACGAAGCCGGCCGCGCCGGGGAAGCGGTCGGCCGTCAAGAACGCCTCGCGGTCGTCCACCACGATCGCGCTCCAGCCGACGACGCCGGCCGCCCGCACGAGCGGGATCGCGTCGTGGCCGGCCCCGCAGATCAGCAAGCGCAGCGGCGGCTCGAGCACCTCGACGAACGCGCGCACGCCCGGCTCGAACGTGCGGATCTCGGACCGCTGTTCGCGGAGGAGCTCTCGTGCGGCAGCGATCGCTTGGGCGTCGACGCCGGGGTCGCCGACCGAACCCTCCTCCCGGCCGTCCCGGCGAACCACCAGCCGCGCGCCGGGCTCTACGCTCGCGACGTCCGACTCGAGCACGGTGACGAGGCAGATCGGACGCTCCTCCTCGAGCGCGATCCGCAGCACGCCGGCGACCTCCGCGGCGCGATCGGCGGGTTCGATGAACACCTCGATCGCGCCGTTGCATCCGAGCCCGAGGCCCCACACGGCATCGTCGTCCGCGGTGAGGTCCCAACCCGCGAGCCTCGCCCTGCCCTCCTGCATCACGACCTTCGCGAGGTCGGCGACGTCCCCCTCCAGGCAGCCGCCGCTCAGGTTGCCGATCGGGGTTCCCTCCTCGGGCACCAGCAGGCGGGCGCCCGGACGCCGGTAGGTCGAGCCGCGCACGGCCACGATCGTCGCGAGCGCCATCCGCTGCCCCTGCGCCGAGAGGGACTCGATCGCGCCCAGCACGTCCGTGATCTCGCTCACGCGTCGATGGTACGGCTCCCGAGCACGAGGGGAGGGGATCGGCTCAAGGTCGGAGGTCTTGCCGCCGAAGGGCCAAAGGAGATGGACGACTCCTTTCAGTACGGGAAGCCGGCAAAGCGGGGCCCGCAGGTGAACGCGAGCCCGAAGCTCCTGATCGGCCTCGTGATGCTCGCCGTCGCCGCGGTGGCCGTGTTCTTCGCGATGAAGACCTTCTCGGGCGCCGGGAAGGAGGCCGCCCAGGCCGAGGTGAGCGTGATCCAGCAGGCGGACGTTGCTCAGGACATCACGGCGAAGACGAACCTTTCGGCGGCCCTGGCTGCCGCGCAGATCGCCGCGGTCCAGAGCAACTCGTTCGTCGACGCCGGCCCCGCGCAGCTCGCGGCGGTCGAGCCCACGTTCCAGTACACCGACGGCCCCTCGACCGCCCCGAGCGTGATCAGCGTCTCCGCGACCGAGACCCAATGGTCGGCGGCCGCGATGGCCGAGAGCGGCACCTGCTTCTGGATCACGCTCGGACCGACCGGCACGATGTACGGGTCGGGCACGCCGTGCACGGGCGCCGCGGCCGCGGGCGCGTCGGCCGCGTCCTGGTGATCGTGGTCGACGACTCCTTCAACTTCGGCCGCCCTGCCGCGCGCTATCGCGGCAAGCACGCCCGCACGCTGGACCGGCGCGCGCTCTCCCACGGGGCGCTCGCGTTCGCCGTGGTGATCTTCGCGTACGCCCTCGTTCGCGTGATCTGACTTCCGTCGCACCGCGACACGCGACCCAACTGATTCGCGCGTTTTCCACACCGGGACTACACTCGCGAGCCTGCACCTCGAGAAAGGGGGAGGCTCGTGACGCACGTCTCCGTTTCGGTCAACGGGGCTCCGCGCGAGGCCGAGGTGGAGCCTCGCCAGCTCCTCGTGTACTTCCTCCGGGAGACCCTCGGACTCACCGGAACGAACGTCGGGTGCGACACCTCCAGCTGCGGCAGCTGCACGGTCCTGTTGGACGGCGAGTCGGTGAAGTCCTGCACGCTGTTGGCGGTGCAGGCCGACGGTCGCGAGGTCACGACGATCGAGGGATTCACGCCCGAGGACGGGCTGCATCCCCTGCAGGAAGCCTTCCACCGCAACCACGGTCTGCAGTGCGGCTATTGCACTCCCGGCATGATCATGGCCGCGGCGAGCTACCTGAAGGAGAACCCGTCTCCGACGGAGGAAGAGGTGCGGGAGTCCCTGGAGGGGAACCTCTGTCGCTGTACCGGCTATCAGAACATCGTGAAGTCCATCCTCGACGCCGCCGGCACGATGGCCGGCGCGAAGGCCTGAGGAGGCTCGGTCATGGCCGCCACCGAGACGTTCGTGGGAACCCCGGTCCTTCGCAAGGAGGACCCCGACCTCATCACCGGCCAGGCGAGCTTCGTCGACAACCAGACGATGCCCGGCATGGTGTGGATGTACGTCGTGCGCACGCCGTTCGCGCACGCGAAGCTCAACGCGGTCGACGTGGGCCCCGCTCGTTCGATGCCCGGCGTGATCGCCGCCTACACCGCGGTCGACCTCGCCGGCGACTTCGGCGGGCCGCTGCCGTTCGTGTGGCCGATCACCGAGGACATCAAGGTCCCCACCCACCAGGCGCTCACGAGCGACAAGGTCCGGTATCTCGGCGACGGCGTTGCCGTCGTGCTCGCGGAGACCCGCGTCCAGGCGAAGGACGCCGCCGAGGCCGTCACCTACGACTGCGACCCGCTCCCCGCCGTCACCGACATGGAGGAGGCGATGAAGGACGAGGTCCTGATCCACGAGGACCTCGGCACGAACGTCACCGTGCACTGGAGCCACGGCGGCGCGGGCGATCAGTCCGTGTTCGATACCGCGCCGGTGATCGTGCAGGAGCGCTATCACCAGCCCCGGCTGATCCCGAACGCGATCGAGCCGCGCGGCTGCCTCGCGTTCGGCATCCCGGCGCAGGGCGAGTTCACGCTCGTGAGCGCCACGCAGATCCCCCACATCGTGAAGGTCACGCTTTCGGGCACCTGCAACATCCCCGAGCAGAAGCTCCGGATCATCGCCCCCGACGTCGGCGGCGGCTTCGGGTCGAAGCTGAACGTGTACGCCGAGGAGGCGCTCGCGCTCGTGCTCGCCCGCAAGACGAAGCGCCCCGTGAAGTGGGTCGAGGAGCGGAGCGAGAACTACCTCGCGACGATCCATGGCCGCGGCGTCACGCACGACTGCACGATCGCGGCGAGCGAGGACGGCAAGATCCTCGGCATGAAGTTCGTCGAGATCGCCGACATGGGCGCGTACTACCAGCTGCTCACGCCCGGGATCCCCGAGCTGGGCGGCTGGGTGTACATGGGGCCGTACGACCCGCAGGCGTACTGGTACGAGTTCCGCGGCGTCCTCACGAACGCGACGCCCACCGACGCGTATCGGGGTGCGGGGCGGCCGGAGGCCACCTACGTGGTCGAGCGCATGCTGGACGCGCTCGCTCGCCGGGTCGGCAAAGACCCCGCCGACGTTCGCCGGATGAACCTCCATCCGCCCCACGCCGAGGCGGTGACGTCGCTGATGGGCCTGCAGGTCGATTCGGCGAACTACGAGCCGACGTTCGACCGCGCGCTCGAGCTCGTCGGCTACGAGCAGTGGCGGAAGGAGCAGGCCTCGCGCCGTGACGCGGGCGACCTGCGACAGATCGGCATCGGCATCTCGAGCTACATCGAGATGTGCGGCCTCGCGCCCTCGAACATCCTCGGCGCCCTCCGCTATGCGGCGGGCGGCTGGGACGGCGCCACGATCGAGTGCCTCCCGACCGGGAAGGTGATCCTGAAGACCGGCACGTCGCCGCACGGGCAGGGTCACGAGACGAGCTGGGCCCAGGTGGTCGCCGACGGCCTCGGCGTCACGCCCGACGACGTCGAGGTGCTGCACGGCGACACCGCGATCACGCCGCTCGGCATGGACACGTACGGGTCCAGGTCGGTCGCGGTGGGGGCCACGGCGATCCACTTCGCGATGGAGAAGGTGAGGGCGAAGGCGCGCACGATCGCGGCGCACGAGCTCGAGGTCTCGGAGGACGACGTCGAATGGTCCGACGGCGCGTTCCGCGTGAAGGGCGCGCCCGAGAAGGCGAAGACCGTTCCGGAGGTTGCGTTCTCGGCATGGCACGCGCATGCGCTGCCGGAGGGCGTCGAGCCGCACCTCAACGCGACCGCCGTCTGGGACCCGCCGAACTTCACCTGGCCGGGCGGCACGCACATCTGCGTGAGCGAGGTCGACACCGAGACGGGGAAGGTCGACATCCTGCAGTACGTGGCCGTCGACGACTGCGGCAACGTCATCAACCCGCAGATCGTGGACGGTCAGGTGCACGGCGGGGTGGCGCAGGGCATCGCCGAGGCGTTGTACGAGGAGGCGCTCTACGACCAGAGCGGCAACCTCATGACGAGCACGATGCAGAACTACCTGATCCCCTCGGCGGCGGAGATCCCGCCGCTCACGCTCGACCGGACGGTCACGCCGTCCACGACGAACCCGCTCGGCGTGAAGGGCATCGGCGAGGCCGGGACGATCGCCGCGCCGCCCGCCGTCGTGAACTCGGTGATCGACGCGCTGTCGCACCTCGGCGTCACCGACGTCGGGAAGCCGGCGTCGCCGGAGCGCGTGTGGAGAGCCATCCAGCAGGCGAGGGCCGAGGGGCCGCCCGGTGGGCCGAGCAGCTCGCGGTCCGTCGCGGCCCCGGTGAGCGAGGGGGGTGCGGCATGATCCCGGCGTCGTTCGACTACGAGCGCGCGTCGTCCGTCGAGGAGGCCATCTCGCTCCTGGGCTCCCACGAGGACGCGAAGCTGCTCGCCGGCGGGCACTCGCTGCTGCCCGCGATGAAGCTCAGGGTCGCGAGGCCCTCGATGCTCGTGGACATCGGACGGCTCACCGACCTCTCGTACATCCGTGAGGACGGCGACGCCGTCGCGATCGGAGCGCTCACGCGCCACCACGACGTCGCGAACTCGGACGCGCTGCACGAGCTCTGCCCGATCGCGTCGTACGCCGCGGGGCAGGTGGGCGACCCGCAGGTCCGCCACGTCGGGACGATCGGTGGATCGGTTGCGCACGGCGACCCGGCCGGCGACATGCCGACGGTGCTGCTCGCGCTCGACGCCACGTTCGTGGCCCAGGGGCCGAACGGCACGCGGCAGATCGCCGCCGGCGACCTCTTCACGTCCCTGTTCGAGACGGCCCTCGCGCCGAACGAGGTGCTCACCGAGATCCGCGTGCCGAAGTCGAAGGATCGCGGCTGGAGCTACCTCAAGTTCAACCGGCGGGCTCAGGACTGGGCGATCGTCGGCGTGGCCGCGCTCGACGGGGCCTCGCCGGCCGTCGCCCTGACGAACATGGGCCTCACGCCGATCCGGGCGACGGCCGTCGAGCAAGCGCTCGCCGGCGGCGCGGACCCGGCCACGGCCGCCCAGCAGGCCGCCGAGGGCACCGCGCCGCCCGACGACGCGTTCGCGAGCGCCGAGTACCGGCGCGAGCTCGCGAAGGTGCTCGTGCGCCGCGCGCTGGAGGACGCCTCCGGCTAGCCCGCGCGTCACCCGTTCGCGCCGGCCTGGGTCTTTGACGCTGCGCCTTCGACCTGCGTAGATGAGGTCGTGGTGCTCGCGAAGGTCGATGCCGGCGAGTGGTTCACGAACGACGGGATCCCGATCGTCTCGATCCTGATCGTGGCGATCGTCGTCACGCTCGTCTCGCGCCTGCTCGTGACGCGGTTCCGTCGACGCCTCGAGGGCGCGCCGAGCATCACGCAGGAGATCAACCTCCAGCGGGCGACGACGCTCACGCACGCGCTGTCCGCGGGCGTGATCGTGACGATCTGGGCGATCGCCGTGCTGCTGATCCTCGACCGGCTCCACGTGAACCTCGCGCCCCTGCTCGCGAGCGCGGGCGTGGCCGGCGTCGCGCTCGGGTTCGGCGCGCAGAGCCTCGTGAAGGACACGCTGTCCGGGTTCTTCATCCTGCTCGAGAACCAGTTCGGCGTCGGCGACGTGATCGAGCTCCGCACGACCGCGAACCCCGTATCCGGCAGGGTCGAGGGGCTCACGCTGCGCGTGACGACCCTCCGCGCGTTCGACGGCACCTTGCACGTCGTGCCGAACGGCAACGTGCAGCTCGTGAGCAACCAGTCGCGCGGATGGGCGCGCGCGATCGTCGACGTGCGTGTGGCGTACGGCCAGGACGTCGAACACCTTCGCGTCGTGCTCGAGCAGCTGTTCCAGGAGCTGCGCGACGACAAGACCCTGAAGGACTGGGTGATGGACGGCCCGAGCGTGCTCGGGATCGACTCGTTGTCGGACTACGCGCAGGTCGTGCGCGTGATCGCGCAGACGCGGCCGTCGAAGCGGTGGGACGTCGAGCGGCAGCTGCGCGAACGCATCACGAAGCGACTGACCGAAGAGGGGATCCCGGTGCCGATGCCGCCGACCATGGCCGGGCAGCAGCGGGACGTCCCCGGCACCTAGAACCCTCAACGGCCGTTAAGCTGCCCGCATGGCCGACCCGCTCGCGAGCGTCGAGGACCTCCAGGCCGCCCTGCGCGGGGAGTCCTACCTCGCCGACCGGGCGCTCGCCACGGCGATCTACCTCGCGCTGTCGATCGACAAGCCGCTCCTGCTCGAGGGCGAGGCGGGCGTCGGCAAGACCGAAGTGGCGAAGGTGCTCTCGGCCGTCCTCGGCCGCCGCCTGATCCGGCTCCAGTGCTACGAGGGCATCGACGCGGCGCAGGCGCTCTACGAATGGAACTACTCGCGGCAGCTCATCGCGGTGCGTGCGCTCGACGTCGAGAACGCCGAGACCCACGTCGCCGACCTGTTCGGTCCCGAGTTCCTGGTGGAGCGGCCGCTGCTCGCGGCGATCCGCGCCGGCTCGCAGGCGGTGCTGCTCGTCGACGAGCTCGACCGCGCCGACGACGAGTTCGAGGCGTTCCTGCTGGAGATCCTCTCCGAGTTCGCCGTCACGATCCCGGAGATCGGTCCGATCCGCGCGGAACGGCCGCCGGCGGTCGTCGTCACGTCGAACCGTACGCGCGAGCTGCACGACGCGCTGAAGCGGCGCTGCCTGTACCACTGGATCGACCATCCGGCGCTCGAGCGCGAGGTGGAGATCGTCCGCGCGCGCGCGCCGCACGTCGCGCCCGCGCTCGCGCGCGACGTGGCGGTCGCGGTCGAGCGGCTGCGCACGTTCGACCTCGCGAAGTCGCCCGGCGTCGCCGAGACGATCGATTGGGCGAACGCGCTCGCGTTCATGGGCGCCGACGGGCTCACCGAGGACCTCGCCGCCGACACCCTCGGCGCGGTCGTGAAGGACCACGAGGACCAGCTGATCGTCGCGTCGCGCCTGGCCGAGGTCGTCGCCGACGACGATGGCTGAGCCGCGCGCGGCCGACCCGGTCGCGCCGCTCGTGTCGTTCGGCCGCCTTCTCCGCGCACGCGGGCTCCCCGTGGGCACGGGCCGGATCGTGACGTTCTGCCGCGCGGCCGCGGCGCTCCGCCCGCTCGATCGCGACAATCTCTACCTCGCCGCACGCACGTCGATGATCGGCCGCCACGAGGACTTCGAGGCGTTCGACCGCGCATTCGACGAGTGGTATCGCACCCTCGGACCGAAGCTCCCCGAGATCGAGCTCGAGCTGCCGCTCCCGATGCGCAACGACATCGACTGGGGCGAGCCGCCCACCGACCTCGAGATCCGGGTCGCAAGCACCGCGGCAACCTGGAGCGACGCCGGTGACGAGGAGCCGGAGGCCGGCGAGGAGGCGAGCCTCCGGATCGTGGCGAGCCCCGCGGAGGTGCTGCGCCAGAAGTCGTTCGGCGACCTCGACGACGAGGAACGCGCTCGGGTCGCCCAGCTGATCCGAAAGCTCGCGGTGCACGTGCCCATCGAGCGCACGCGGCGCACGAGGCCGGCGGCGAAGGGCGCCGTGTTCGACGTGCGCAGGACGCTCCGGCGATCGCTCCGCACGCAGGGCGAGCCGTTCGACCGGGCCTGGCGGGCGCGCGGCACGCGCCCCCGCCCGCTCGTGCTCGTGCTCGACATCAGCGGCTCGATGTCGCCGTACTCGCGCGCGCTCGTGCAGTTCGCGTTCGCGGCGATGACCGCGGGGCGCCGCGTGGAGGTGTTCGTGTTCGGCACGCGGCTCACGCGCGTCACGCGCACGCTTCGCACGCGCGACCCGGACCGGGCCTTGCACGAGATCGGGAAACGCGTGCGCGACTGGGAGGGCGGCACGCGCATCGGCGAGTCGCTGAAGGCCCTGCTCGACGGGTGGAGCCAGCGCGCCGCGCTTCGGGGCGCCGTGGTCGTGCTGTGCTCGGACGGGCTCGAGCGCGGCGACCCCGACCTGCTGCGCGCACAGATGGCGCGGCTCCGGCGCCTCGCGCATCGGGTGGTCTGGGTGAACCCTCTCAAGGGCTCGCCGCGGTACGAGCCGCTCGCGAGGGGGATGGCGGCCGCAATGCCGTCGGTGGACGTGTTCCTCTCGGGCCACAACCTCGAGAGTCTCGAGCAGCTCGGCCGGGTGCTCGGCTAGGCTGGACTCGTGCTCGACGACCGCGACGTCCTCCACGACACAGACGCGGACGAGGCGCCGCCGCGGAGCAACCGCGGCTTCTGGCTCGTGGTGATCGCGTTCGCGACCACGTGCGCGGTGGTGCTCGTGGCGCTCTTCGCGAACCTGCCGCTCGTGAACTCGATCGCGCGCGCCGAGTCCGAGCTGCGGCATGCGGAGTCGCTCGCGGAGCGACAGTTCGGAGGCTCCGGGACGTTCTCGCAGGCCGATGCCGAGTCGCTCGCCCGACTGGACGATTCGCTCACGTACGTCGACGGCGACGTCGAGTCGAAGCAGGCCGGCACGGTGAGCGTGTACGCGACGGCGACCGTGTGGGCCGCGGCGGTGCAGGCGCGGCCGGGCGCGTGCTTCTTCATCAAGCGCGTGGCCGACGCCGGGCTCCGCTACGGTTCCGGCGAGACGTGCACGGGTCGCGCGGCCCTCACGGCCGAGCTGGACACCTGGTAGTCCGGCTCAGCGGATCGGCTTCCCGCACACGAACACCGCGAACCTCCGATCCGTGCGCAACGGACCCTCGAACGGTTGCACCGTGTGCGCGAGGTGCCGCATCGTGATCGTCGCCTCGAGGTAGGCGCGGACCTCGTCGGCATTCGGGAAGACGAGCGCGTGCGTGCCCGCGCGCGTCTCGACGTCCGCGAAGTGCCGGCGCAGAATCGCCTCGCCGTTGTCGGCGCGGAACGGGATCTCGGGCGGCTCCACGCGCACGAGCGCGAACAGCTCCGGGAACCGCCCCGCGTCGAACGTCGTCGCGACGAACGCGCCGTCGTCGGCGATCACGCGCGCGGCCTCCGCGAGCCCACGGTCGAGGTCCTGCACGTGGTACAGCACCGCGTTCGCCCAGGCGAGGTCGAACGCGCGATCGCGGAAGGGCAGCGCCTGCGCGTCGGCGACCGCCACGCGCACGCCGCGTTCGCCCGCAAGGCGCGCCATGCGCTCGGAGAGGTCGAACGCGGTGACGTCGATGTCGGTCTCGCTCGTCACGCGCGCGGCGAGCTCGCCCCACCCACACCCGATCTCGAGCGCGGTTCGGGGGTGAAGCTCGGCGATCGCCTCGAACGTCCACTCGTCGGAGTTCGGCCCTTCGGCGAACTCGCGCCAGGCGCGCCGGCGGACCGCGAGCCTGGTCTCGTTCGCGTACTCGTTCGCGACGAGGCTCGGGTCGTTGAGGTCGGTCATGCGAACGGCGAGACGGCCGTCAGCGTGGAGCGTGCGACCTCGCACGCCGTCGTCACGTCGTCGAACGTCTCGGGCGTGTACGCGCACGCGAGCGTGTACTCGTTCGTCTCGTCGAAGAAGAGGTACAGGAGCTCCTCCGCCGCGTTGCCGTTCGGCGTGGTGATCGAGAGCTTCGCGACGAAGCCCGGAAACCCTGCGGTCTCCTCCAGGCTGAGCGGCTCGAGGATCTCTCCACCCACCTCCGCCGCGGTGGTGCGCAACAGCTCCACGAGCTGCGGCCGGACGTCGTCGAGCCGGTCCGCCGAGACGTTCAGCAGGACCTCGAAGCGCTGCAGCGTGAGGAAGCTGTCGTCGTCGGGCGAATACGCGAGGACGAGCGTGGCGCCGCCGGTAGGGGCGCCGTCGCCGATCGGGTGCCAGTCCTCGGGAACGGCGAGCCGCACGCCTCGCGCCTCGACGAACGTCGAGCCGGGAGGTGGTGTGGTCGGCGCGGCCGAGGGCGTCGCGCTCGGCGTGACGAGCACCTCGACGGTGCGGGTGCACGCGACGAGCGCGAGCGACGCGGCCGCGATCGCGAGGGGCCGGCTCACCGCGCCGCCTCGGCGGCGCGGTCGAGCAGCTGGACCGGGTGCACGATCTCGGCGTGCACGCCAAGATCGTGAAGGCCCGCCGCGAGCTGCATCGAGCAACCCGGGTTCGCCGACGCGATCGTCGTCGCACCCGTAGAGGCGATCGCCTCGGCCTTCTCGCGGCGGAGGGCGCCCGACATCGCCGGCTCGAGCACGTTGTACAGCCCCGCGGCGCCGCAGCAGCGGTCGCCGTTCGGGATCTCGACGAG
>DATBIS010000117.1:0-2724 GCA_036556805.1 Actinomycetota bacterium
ACCCGAGTGGCTTCGTCCCTCCTGAAAGCGGTTTACAACCCGAAGGCCTTCTTCCCGCACGCGGCGTCGCTGCGTCAGGCTTTCGCCCATTGCGCAAGATTCCCCACTGCTGCCTCCCGTAGGAGTCTGGGCCGTGTCTCAGTCCCAGTGTGGCTGGTCATGCTCTCACACCAGCTACGGATCGTCGCCTTGGTGGGCCGTTACCCCACCAACAAGCTAATCCGCCGCGGGCCCATCCTCGGTCGGAGGCCGAAGCTACCTTTTCTCCGCGGCCCGAAGACCACGGAGGCCATCTGGTATTAGCACCGGTTTCCCGGAGTTATCCCAGAACCGAGGGCAGGTCACCCACGTGTTACTCACCCGTTCGCCGCTCCGTACCAGGGGCAAGCCCCTGGCCGATCGCTCGACTTGCATGTGTTAAGCGCGCCGCCAGCGTTCGTCCTGAGCCAGGATCAAACTCTCCGTGAAAGAAGGTTGTCACGTCGGCCCGAAGGCCGGTTGGACAGCTTCGTTAGGTGAGCTTGAAGCTCAAAGTGTCCGCCCTCCCGAGGGAGGACGAGACGGGTATTAAGGCCTTCCCCGCCCTACCCGAGGGCAGGCCGAGAAGGTCTCGACGTTCACGCTGTTGAGTTTTCAAAGACCGCGCCGGCAATCCGGCCGCTTGCAACGAAAAGGCCTCCGACTCGCGCGGGAGGCCCTCCAGAGAACATCGTCACCGTATCGGAACTAGTCTCGGAAGGTCTCCGTTCGGTCGTTTGCCCTTGCGTTGCAAGCCTGCCCGTCGGGGCAGCCGATGCATGGTAGCAGCGCTCGGGGGTCTGTCAAGACGAGGCGGGATGCGCGTAGACGCGGGCGAAACGGCGCTTTCCGGCCTGCACGAGGACGCCGTCGAGGCGCGCCGCGGGCACGTCCAGCTCGGTGACCGGCTCGCCGTCCACCTTGACGCCCCCGCCGGCGATCAGCCGGCGCGCCTCGCTGGTCGAGGAGACGCCCAGGTGCTCGGTCAGGAGGGCCGGCAGGTGCACGGTCTCGCCCGCGCCGTTCAGCACCACCTCGGGGACGTCCTCGGGCGCCTGCCCCTCGCGCACGACGCGCGTGAAATGGGCCTCCGCGGCGTTCGCGGCGTCCTCCCCGTGCGAGCGCGCGACGATCGCGCGGGCGAGCCGGAGCTTGGCGCCCATCGGGTCGCCGGCGAGCGGATCCTCGTCCGACTCGAGCACGAGGCGGTACCACTCGGCGAGCTGCTCGTCCGGGATCCGCATCGTGCGGCCGAACTGCTCCTCGGCCGGCGCCGTCAGCGGGATGTTGTTGCCGACGGACGAGCTCATCTTCTCCCCGTCCCAGGAGACGAGGAGCGGCGTCGTCAGCGCGACCTGCGGCTCCTGGCCGTAGGCCTCCTGCACCGCGCGGCCCATGAGGAGGTTGTAGAGCTGGTCGGTGCCGCCGAGCTCGACGTCGGCCTGCACGGCGACCGAGTCGTAGCCCTGCGCGAGCGGGTAGAGGAGCTCGGAGACCGAGATCGGCCTGCCCGCCTCGTAGCGCGTGCGGAAGTCGTCGCGCGTGAGGAGCTCGGCGACCGTCGCGACGCGCGTGAGCCGGACGATCTCGGCGAAGTCGAGCGTGGCGAGCCACTCGCCGTTCATGCGCACCTCGGTCCGGTCGGGGTCGATCACCTGGTACGCCTGCTCCACGTACGTCTTCGCGTTCGCGTCGATCTCCTCGTCGGAGAGGATCGGGCGCTCGCTCGAGCGGCCGGACGGGTCGCCGATCCGCGTCGTGTAGTCGCCGATGATGAGGACGCCCGTGTGGCCCGCGTCCTGGAACGCGCGCATGCGCTGGAGCGGGATCGCGCGGCCGACGTGGATGTCCGGCGACGTGACGTCGATACCGAGCTTCACGCGGAGCGGGCGGCCGGTGTCGAGCTTCCGCTCGAGCTCGCCCTCCGGCAGGACGTGCACGGCGTTGCGGGTCAGGCGGGAGACGAGCGCGGGGTCGGCCACGGCGGCAGTGATGATAGGCGCGACCTCCGGCCGGCCGGGGTAGAATCGCCTGCTTCGTGCGCTTCCGGAGGAAACACAGGAAGCAGCGGACGCGGCGGGTGCGCAAGCTCAGGCTCCTGGCGCTGCTCGGCGTTCTGGGGCTCGTGTGCTCGGTCTCGTTCGTGTACGGGCTCGTCACGGCGATCGCGAGCGACATCCCGCAGCTCGATCCGCTGAACCAGGCCGACCTCGCCCAGGACGGCTTCATCTACGCATCCGACGGCAAGACCGTCCTCGCCCGGCTCCGCGGCTCCGAGAGCCGCGTCGTCGTCAACTCGAACCAGATCTCCGAGGACATGAAGCGCGCGATCGTGGCGGTCGAGGACCGGCGCTTCTGGCAGCACCGGGGCGTGGACGTCCGCGGCATCGCCCGCGCCGTCTGGGCCGACCTCCAGGCGAAGGACTACGTCCAGGGCGCCTCGACGATCACGCAGCAGTTCGTCAAGAACACGTACGTGAAGAACGACCGGACGATCAGCCGCAAGCTCAAGGAGGCCGCGCTCGCGTGGCAGCTCGAGCGCCGCTGGTCGAAGGACCGGATCCTCACCGCGTACCTGAACACCGTCTACTTCGGGAACTCGGCCTACGGCGTCCAGATGGCCGCGCGCGTGTACTTCGACAAGAAGGCGAGCGAGCTGACCCTGCCCGAGGCCGCGCTCCTCGCGGGCATCCCCGCGAACCCGAC
>DATBIS010000118.1:0-3772 GCA_036556805.1 Actinomycetota bacterium
GGCGGGATCGACGGCGCCACGTACACGTGGGGACCCGACCCCGAGCCCTTCGGAGCACGACTCGCGAACTACTGGCACGGCGACTTCCCCTGGCGAGCGGAGCCCGGCTAC
This sequence comes from Actinomycetota bacterium, assembly GCA_036556805.1. GTDB lineage: Bacteria > Actinomycetota > UBA4738 > UBA4738 > HRBIN12 > DATBIS01. Next base: position 112 of record DATBIS010000118.1, read on the forward strand.
GGCGGCACGGCGCCGGTCGGCTCGTTCCCCTCGAACGGCTACGGGCTGAGCGACATGGCCGGGAACGTCTGGGAATGGACCACGGACTGGTACGCGCCCCGAGCGGGCGACGGCGATCCGGCCTGCTGCGTGCCGATCGACCCTCGAGGCGGCACGATCGAGCAGAGCTACGACGCGGCGCAGCCGCAGTTCCGCGTACCCCGTAAGGTCATCAAGGGCGGCTCGTTCGCGTGCGCAGACTCGTACTGCATGCGATACCGGCCGGCGGCTCGGCGACCACAGCCGATCGACACCGGGACGAGCCACATCGGCTTCCGCTGCGTCGTGCGAGGGAGGTGACGTCATGCCACTGACCGGCGAGTACGAGCCGAGCCCGAGTGAGTGGGCTCGCAGGCAGGCCGAGCGGTACGAGGCCAGCAACGGCGAGAAGAGCGGCGAGCTCAAGGGCCGACCGGTGATCGTGCTCACGTCCATGGGCGCGAAGACCGGGAAGATCCGCAAGACGCCGCTGATGCGCGTCGAGCACGGCGGCACGTACGCGGTCGTGGCGTCGCTCGGCGGCGCGCCACAGCACCCGGTCTGGTACCACAACCTCAAGGCCAACCCGCACGTCGAACTGCAGGATCGCGCGACGAAGCGCGACTACATCGCCCGCGAGGTGTTCGGCGACGAGAAGGCGCTCTGGTGGGAACGCGCCGTCTCGACGTGGCCCGACTACGCGAACTACCAGCGGAAGACGAAACGGCAGATCCCCGTCTTCGTGCTCGAACCTGCCACGGACTGAGTTGGCGCGGTCGGGCTACGGGGAAGCGAAGTCGAGGCGCATGACGACCCGACGGAGGGAGGGCCGCGCCACCTCCGTGAACCCCGCGGCCTCGAACGCGCCGATCGTGCCGACGTGGAGCTCGCTCAGGATCACGTCCTTCGTGGTGATCGGGTAGCCCTCGAGCGCTCGGGCACCCCGTTCCCGGGCGAGGTCGACGGCGGCGCGGGCCAGTGCATGCGTGATGCCCCGCTTCCGATGACCCGCTCTCGTCACGAAGCAGGTCACCGCCCACACGCCCTCATCGTGCTTGTCCTCGGAGCGGCCGTCCCAGGGCACGCGCATGCTGCGCAGCATGCGCGCGTACGCGGGGCGTGGCTCGACGGCGCACCAGCCGACTGGCTTCCCGTCGAGGAAGGCCACGAGACCGCTGGTCGAGGACGATCGCGGGTGCCCACACTCCGTCTGCTCGCGCAGCCGGGCCGCGAGCTCCTCCGCGCCGACCGACGCCCAGGACTCACCCGGCGCCATCTTGTACCGCTGGCAGAAGCACCGGGACGGGTCGCCCCGCGTGCCGAAGACCGCTCGCAGGTCCTCCCAGCTCGCCTCGTTCGCGGGCACGATCCGCGGTTCCCGGAGGGGCGAGGCGTCGGTCACGCGCCCACCGTATCGCCGCCGAGTCACCGGTGGGCCGATCGTCCGTCACCGAGCAGCCCCCGGCGTCTCTAAGATGCGCCGGTGGAGGCGCCTGAGATCCTGTCGGGGTCGGGAGGCCCGCCCGGGGGCGGTCGGTTCGCCGCCGTGACGGGCCGGCTCGGGCGCATCGGCGCCGACCCACACGACGACGACGACCTGCGTCAGAAGAAGTCGCTGCTCGTGCTCCTCGCGATCCTGATCCTGCCTGTCTCCTTGGTGTGGGGATCCGCCTACCTCGCGTTCGGATCGCGGGTGGGTGTGCTCCCGTTCATCTACTTCACGATCTCCGTCGCCTCCTTGGTGGTCTTCGCGAGGACCAGGAGCTTCGGACCACTCCTGGTCACGCAGCTCCTCGACGTGCTCTTGATGACGACGACCGGGGCGATGCTGGCCGGAGGGTTCCTTCCGTCGGGAGGGGTCGGACTGTGGGGCATGCTGGCTCCGCTCGGCGCCCTCGTCTTCCTCGAGGTGCGTCAGGCGATCGGCTGGTTCGTCGGGTTCCTGGCGGCCTTCGTGCTGCTCGGTATCGCGGGGGAGCTGTTCTTCACCGACATCGACGTCCCGGCGTGGTTCACGGCCACGATGCTGGCGCTCAACGTGATCGGCACGGGCGTCGTCGCCTTCATCGTGCTCGCCTCGTTCGCGACCCAGCGCAACCGGGCGCTGGCGGCGCTCCGCGTCGAGCAGGCACGGTCGGAAGCGCTCCTCACGAACGTGCTGCCGAGCCCGATCGCGGAACGGCTGAAGACCGGCGAGTCGATCGCCGATCACGTGGACGCGGCAACGATCGTGTTCGCCGACGTCGTGGACTTCACGCCGCTGTCGCAGCGGCTCACCCCGGCCGAGGTCGTGGGCACGCTCGATCAACTGTTCTCGCGGTTCGACACGCTCGTGGAGCGGCACGGCCTCGAGAAGATCAAGACGATCGGCGACGCGTACATGGCGGCGGCGGGCGTGCCCGATCCGTGCCCCGATCACGCGAGCCGTGCGGCGCTGCTGGCGCTCGACATGCGGGACGCAGTCGCGACGTCGTCGGTCGCCGGACGTGAGGACCTCCAGTTGCGCATCGGCATCAACTCGGGTCCGGTCACGGCCGGCGTGATCGGCACGAAGCGCTTCCTCTACGACCTGTGGGGCGATGCCGTGAACACCGCGAGCCGCATGGAGTCCAACGGCACGCCCGGCCAGATCCAGATCACGGGTGCGACGTACGACCTGCTGAAGAAAGGGTTCATCTGCGCGCGGCGGGGAACGATCCTGGTCAAAGGCAAGGGTGAGATGGAGACCTGGTACCTCGTCGGCGCGCGATGAGGCTTCCGATCCCCGGATTGGAGGGGGCCCCATGAGCCACGTGATCTTCCAGACGAGCATGTCCCTCGACGGGTTCATGACGGCATCAGAGCAGACAGCCGAGGAACCGCTGGGAAAGGGTGGCGAGCAGCTACACGAGTGGGCGTTCAGCTCCGATCCGCGCGACCGCGAGTATGCCGAGCACGCGATGGCCCACGGCGGCGCCACGATCGCGGGGCGCGTCACCTACCGAGATTCCCTGCCCTGGTGGGGCGCCGATGGCCCGAGCGGATCCGCGCGGATCCCCGTGTTCGTCGTCACGCACGAAGTTCCGGCGGAGGCTCCGGCCGACGGCGTGTACAGGTTCGTCACGGACGGCATCGAGTCCGCGCTGAGGCAGGCGCAGGAGGCCGCCGGCGAGCAGAACGTCGTGATCATCGGCGGCGCCACGCTCGGGCGGTCGTACATCGCCGCCGGGCTCGTCGACGAGATCCAGATGCACATCGTGCCGGTGCTGTTCGGGACCGGCACACGCATGTTCGAAGACATGGGAGTGGGCCACCTGCAACTCGAGCCGATCGAGGTCGTCGACCGGCCGCTGGCCACGCACATCCGCTACCGCATCGCGTGACCCGTCGGCGGCGGCACGCTCGAGACGTCGCCTGTCGTGCCCTCGCGTCTCGCGACGGGCTGGCGAAGCACCGTTCTGAGCTTCTCGGGCGCGACGCGCTTCGGATCCGACAGGTAGATCTCGTGGTGATGCCCGTTGGTGACGAGGTCGTGCCGGGGCAGGAACTCGTCGTGCAGGCGGGCCATCGTGGCCCTGGCTTCCTCGTTCTCGGGCCCGACGTGCATGATCTGCACGCTCATGCCCTCGGCGAACCGCTCGAGCCGCAGGCTGCTCGGCGGCTC
>DATBIS010000119.1:0-3600 GCA_036556805.1 Actinomycetota bacterium
CGACCCGCCCTACACTGCGGACGTGGATGCCGCGGTCGGAGCGCTGATCGGCGCGATCGTTGCGGGGGTCGCGGCGTTCTGGCTCGGGAGACGTTCAGCGGCGAACGACCTCGCGCGGCTCCGCGAGCAGAACCGCCGGACGGAGGAGGCACTCGGTGAACGCGCCGAGGCCTCGCTCGAAGCACGGCGCGTGCGCGACCGCATCCTCGGCTCCATGCAGGACGGCGTCATCCTGTTCGACGGCGACCGGCGCACCGCGTTCGCGAACGAGCACGTCGACGAGCTTCTGGGGGCGCGGCCCGAGTCGCTGGCCCACGTGTTCCCGGTTGCGCTCCGCGAGGCCGTGCGGCGGGCGGCGGAATCCCGGATGCCCGAGGTCGCCGAGCTCGAGATCGGCACGCCCTCCCGTTGGCTGCGGGCAACGGCCTCCCCGGCGGGGCCCGACGGCTCGGTGGTGGTGGTGGTCGCCGACGTCACCGAGGCGCGGCGCCTGGACGTCGTCCGGCGGGACTTCGTCGCGAACGCCTCCCACGAGCTGAAGACCCCGGTCGCGTCGATCCAGGCGGCGGCCGAAACGCTGCTCGACGTCTGGCAGGAGGATCCGGAGGCCGTTCCACGGTTCGCCGGCCAGCTCGAGCGCGAGGCGATCCGGCTCTCGCGCATCGTGGCAGACCTCCTCGACCTCTCCCGCTTGGAGTCCGGCAGCGAGCTCGACGACGAGGTGCACCTCGACGCGATCGTGCGCGAGGAGACCGAGCGCTTCGCCGACGCCGCCGAGACGGTGGGACTGCACGTGCACGTGGACGCGCCGGCGGTGCCGATCGTGCGAGGCTCACGGAAGGACCTCTCGCTGCTCGTGCGCAACCTGCTCGATAACGCGATCCGATACACGAAGGCCGGCGGCACGATCGATGCCGCCGTGGGCGCCGAGGACGGCTGGGTCGTGCTGCGCGTGGCCGACACCGGCATCGGCATTCCCACGAAGGAGCTTCCGCGCGTGTTCGAGCGCTTCTACCGCGTCGACCGCGCTCGGTCACGGGAGACCGGCGGCACGGGCCTCGGGCTCGCGATCGTGAAGCACGTATCCGAGAACCACGGCGGATCGGTTCGGGTTCGCAGCGAGCTCGGGCGCGGCACCACGTTCGACGTTCGCTTGCCGCGCGCGGACGGCGTCTGACCTGCGAGCGTCGTCACGTATGCTCGCGCGGCGATGGCGCTTCTGTTCCTGATCCGGCACGGCCTTACCGACCAGACCGGCAAGCGCCTGTACGGATGGACCCCCGGCGTACATCTCTCGGACCGAGGCCGCGCCCAGGCGGATGACCTCGCCGAGCGCCTGGCGCCCGTGCGCGTGGCCGCGGTGTACTCGAGTCCCCTCGAGCGATGTCGCGAGACGGCCGCGCCGCTCGCGGCGGCGGCGGGCCGGCGCGTGCTGGTCCGCCGCGACCTCGGCGAGGTCGATTACGGCGATTGGACCGGCCGGCCGCTCGCGCAGCTCGCGCGCACGAAGCTGTGGCGGTCCGTGCAGCGTTCGCCTTCGCAGGTGACGTTCCCGAACGGCGAGTCGTTCCTGCGCGTGCAGGAGCGCGCGCTCCGGGTCGTGCACGACATCGCACGCGCGCATCCGCGCGCGACCGTGGCCGTCGTGTCGCACGGTGACGTGGTGCGCCTGTTGATCTCGCACCTCTCCGGCGCGCACCTCGACGAGTTCCAGCGCATCGTGATCGACGCGGGGTCGGTGTCGGTGGTCGCGATCGGACGCGAAGGCGGGTCGCCGAGGATCCTCCGCGTGAACGACACGGGCTCGCTGGAGGCGTTCGCGCGCCGCCGCCCGGCTCGGAGGACGTGACAGGATACGGCGATGGAGCTCGGCCCGGTCGATCGGATCACCGCCGAGGCTGTCGGCGAACCCGGTGGGCGCACGTTCTACCTCCAGGCGCGCGACGGCGACGAGCTCGTCACGATCACCGTGGAGAAACAGCAGGTGCAGCTGCTCGCGGCGTCGATCCTCGAGCTCCTCGCCGACGTCGAGCTCGAGACCGGTCAGGGTCCCCCCGACGAGGAGATGGGGCTCGAGGAGCCGTACGAGTCGGTCTTTCGCGCCGGGAAGCTCTCGATCGGCTACGAGCCCGAACGCGACCTCTTCCTGCTCGAGGTGCAGGAGCTCCAACCCGAGCTCGAGGAGGACGACCCCGAGGCCCTGCTGCTGCCGGACCCGCAGGAGGTTCGGCTGTGGGCCACGCGCGAGCAGATGCTCGCGCTCTCCCGCCACGGCGTCGCCGTGGCCGAACGCGGCCGCCCCGCCTGCCAGTTCTGCGGCAACCCCATCGATCCGAGGGGGCACACCTGTCCCGCGATGAACGGGCACCACTCGCGAACGACCTGAACGGCGTGCCCCGCGTGGTCGCTGAGGGCGACCTGGAGCTGCTCGGCCTGCTGCCGCGCTCGTCGAACTACGCGTTCCTCGCGCGCGCGACGGTCGCCGACGACGAGGCGCTCGTGGTGTACAAGCCGCGACGGGGCGAGACGCCGCTGTGGGACTTCCCCGACGGCACCCTGTGCAACCGGGAGGTGGCCGCGTTCGCGATGGCACGCCGACTGGGGTGGCCGAACGTACCGCCTACCGTGCTGCGGGACGGCCCCGAGGGCGAGGGCTCCGTGCAGCTGTTCGTCGACTTCGATCCCACCGAGCACTACTTCACGATGGCCGAGGCCGGGCGCTTCCTCGACGAGTTCCGACGGATCGCGCTGTTCGACGTCGTCGCGAACAACGCCGACCGAAAGGCCGGTCACTGTCTGCTCGGTCGCGACGGGCGCATCCACGTCATCGATCACGGCGTGTGCTTCGCGGAGGAGGACAAGCTCCGCACGGTGATCTGGGAGTTCGTGGACGAGCCGATCGCGCCGTCCGATCTCGAGGACCTTCGCCGCCTTGCGGACGACTTCCCCCCCTTGCGCGCCGAGCTCGCTCCTTTGCTGAGCGGACGCGAGCTCGATGCGTTGCAGGAACGCCTCGACGTGGTGGTGCGCGCCGGCAGGTTCCCCGAGCCCGGCGAGCACCGCCCGTATCCCTGGCCACCCGTATAGATGCTGCGGTTCACCACGGCGCCCACGCCGCTCGGCGCGATGACGCTCGTCGCCACCGAGCTCGGCCTCATCCTTACGATCCTCGGCGCGGACCCCGAGGAGGAGCTCGACCGGCTGGGGGAGGCGCGCGCGGAACGCGCGCGCCGGGACGACCGCGGTCTGGCTCCGTTCCGTCACGAGCTCGACGCGTACTTCGCCGGCACCGGCCGGACCTTCACGACGCCCGTCGACCTGTCGTTCGTGGGCGAGGGCTTCACGCGCCGCGCGACGGCCGCCGCGATGCGCGTGCCGTACGGCGAGCTCCGGACCTACGGCGACCTCGCCGCGGAGGCGGGCAGCCCGCGGGCCTGGCGCGCCGCCGGCCGCGCGATGCGCATCTGCCCGATCGAGCTCTGGGTTCCGTGTCACCGGATCGTCCCGGCGGGCCCCGGCCTCGGCCGCTACGGCGGTCACCCCGATCGCCGCGCGTTCCTCCTGCGTCTGGAGCGCGCGATCTGAGGCCGCTTGCCGTCG
>DATBIS010000120.1:0-11885 GCA_036556805.1 Actinomycetota bacterium
GGCATGGACCGCGAGGTGATGCGGCGCGCGACTCGCCTGTTCGCGAACGAGGTCATCCCGCAGTTGGTCTGACGTGGGTCCGGCGGACGTCGAGCCGCCGGCGAAAACAGGGCGCGGTCGAGGGGTAGCCTTGTCACGGGAGGATGGCCGAGCGGACGAAGGCGACGGTCTTGAAAACCGTTTGGGGTGCAAGTCCCACGTGGGTTCGAATCCCACTCCTCCCGCAAGAATCTGCGTGTTTTCGCTGGTAAGAGGCCCCTTCAAGCTCTCGTCGATTGACGTCGTTCCGCGTCGTTCCGCGAAACTGGCCGACGCAACGTCCGCGTCGCTTTCGCGTCGGCTAACCGGCTTTCCAGTCCAGGGAACTCATGGCCGAGTCTTGAGGACTGCGCTCGGATGCTCCGGTCGATCGTGGTGGACGAGGCCGCGCCGATCCGCTCTCGCATCCACGCAGCCGAGGTCCTCGATGGACCGCGTCTCGGCCGGCCGCGCGAGTCGATGGTGTGGACTTCGCGAACAGGGCCGAACCGGCACCTTGGCAGCGCATGATGGCCGAGGCCATCGTCGGCAACCTCCAGCAGGCGATCGACCCCGACGCCGAGTTGATCATCGAGAGTGAGGTAGTCGAGGAGCCGTCCGAGGCGAGCGGCGAGGTCTAGCGAACGGTTCGGAGGACCGACCGTTCAAGCCTGTCTACCTGCCTGAACCGGTGTAGCCGACGCTCAGCCGCACGCAAGTGCCGCTTCTGCGGTTACGTGTTCGAAGCCGTCAACGCTTCGTAGAAGTCACCGCCGGGCGGCGCCTCTCGGAGGGCTCCGGGCCGACAGCGGCAGTCGGCGCTGGGCGCCAAGGCCCGGCGACTACTGAATGATGATCGTACTTGCGATGCGAATGAGATCGTCGAGACTCTCGCCACCTGAGATCTGCACCTCGACACCGGGCAGAAAGAAGCGCAGGAACGCGGCGTTTGCTTGGCCCGCGTCGTCGGGCGAGTGAGCTTCGACGACCAATGCCGTTACTCCGTCGATTCGTTCGAGCGACTTGCCCTCAATCGGATCCAACTTGAGATCCCGCTTGAGATCTGCAACAGGGTCGTCGCCCGACCAGCGAGCCTCGAACACCTCGATGTACTTCTGGCGTAGGCGCGAAGTAGGCTCTCCCGGCGACGGGAAGTCCAAGGCAAGCTGGTCTGTCGGGAAGAGATAAAGAGCAGTCATATTAGCGGGGTTCGCTAGGGCATCGTTCGGGACCAGGATCGAAAAGGGCAGCTGCCGCTGGGCACCCTCAAGAGTCGTCTTCCATTGCTCGGGGTAGGTGGGCTGGTCCGGATCGGCGTGCAGTCCCTCACCGAGCGCGTCTACATCCGGAGACGGCGGGGACGTTTGATCGCCCGGCAAGACGACGACCCTGGGCGGCGTGTCGGTTGCGATGACCCCAGCAACAAGGACGCCGATCACCGTCAGACCCAAGGCTCCCGCAACAAGGGCGCTGCGCTTCAAGGATCGCCTCCCGCCCAAAGCCTACGCTCACGTCTGCGCTACTTCTAGGCCAAGTGAGACGCCCCCTGTCACCACCCCCACCCGCAGTGCCTATCGCGATTCCCGCTCGCAAGCTATCGTCAATCTCATTGACTAGTTCCGGCGGAGCTGCCGCTCCCTTCCATGAAAGCAGTGTTGATGGCTAGATCGCAACGTCTCAATCCGTCGTCGGTCCTCGTGTACTGCGTCTGCGGGCTCTGCACATGGCCATCCTCCGCCGCTGCTTGTGCGGTGTGCAAGCGGAGGCCCCTTTGTCGACAGATGTTCACCGTGCCACCAGTCATCTCAGGAGCGGGACGACACTGGCGCTACGCTGAGCCGAGGAGGCACGCGGATGCTGTTCGAGGAGATCGCGCACACGTCGGCCGACGTTGCGGTGACGTCTTCCAGGCTCAAGAAGATCGAGCGGTTGTCGTCATGCCTCGCGGCCCTCCGCCCCGACGAGGTGCCCGTCGCGGTCGCGTACCTCTCTGGGGCGCTGCCCCATGGCTCGATCGGGGTGGGCTGGGCGTCGGTTCGCGACATGCCTCGGCCGGTGAAACAGGCGAGGATCGAGCTCCTCGAGGTCGACGCAACCCTTCGCCGGGTCGGCGAGATGACCGGCGCCGGCTCCCAGGCGGCCCGGCGGTCGGAGCTCACCTCGTTGTTCGAACGGATGACTGAGGCCGAGCAGGGCTTCATGAGAGACCTCCTCACGGGCGGCATCCGCCAGGGCGCGCTGGAGAGCATCATGGTCGACGCGGTCGCACGTGCGGCGAACGCGCCCGTGGCGAAGGTCCGGCGGGCGGCGATGGTCGCGGGAGACCTGGGGGCCGTGGCGGCCTCCGTGCTCGGGGGCGGCGAGAACGCCCTCGAGGAATTCCGCCTCCAGGTCCTCACGCCGCTGCAGCCGATGCTCGCGCAGTCGGCGAACGACGTGCGCGAGGCCATGGAGCGCATCCGGCCTGCGTCGGTCGAGTGGAAGCTCGACGGCGCGAGGATCCAGGTCCACCGCATGGACGACGAGGTGCGCCTCTTCACCCGCAACCTCGCCGATGTGAGCGCGAGAGCGCCGGAGATCCTGGAGGCGGTCAGGCGCCTGTCGATCCGGAGCGGGATCTTCGACGCCGAGGCGATCGCGCTCCGCTCCGACGGACGTCCGTATCCGTTCGCGACGTCGATGAGCCGCTTCGGGAGTCGCAGTCGTGCCGATCTCGCCGAGCTCCGCGAGGAGGTGCCGCTGTCGTGGTTCGCGTTCGACGTGCTGCATCTGGACGGCGAGGATCTGATCGATCTGCCGTTGCGCGAGCGGATCGCGGCGATCGAACGACACCTCCCGGAGAACGCGCGCGTGCCGAGGATCGTGACCGCGGACGACGACGAGGCCGAGAGGTTCCTCGAGGACACGCTCGCGCGGGGCCACGAGGGCGTGATGGTGAAGGACCTCGAGGCGCCCTACGAGGCCGGGCGACGCGGCGCGAGCTGGCTGAAGGTCAAGCGGGCGCACACGCTCGACCTCGTGGTGCTCGCGGCCGAGTGGGGACACGGGCGGCGCCATGGATGGCTGAGCAACCTGCACCTCGGCGCGCGCGATCCGGAGACCGGCGGGTTCGTGATGCTCGGCAAGACCTTCAAGGGCATGACCGACGAGCTTCTCGCTTGGCAAACCGAGCGGCTGCAGGAGATCGCGACGCGCAGCGAGGGCATCACCGTGTACGTGCGTCCCGAGCTCGTGGTGGAGGTCGCGTTCGACGGCCTGCAGCGGAGCACCCGGTACCCGGGAGGGCTTGCGCTTCGGTTCGCGCGGATCAAGGGGTATCGGCCGGACAAGTCGGCCGACGACGCCGACACCATCGATACCGTCCGAGCGATCGCAGCCCGGTCGGGTGTGAGCGACGGCTAGGATGCCGCCGTGACCGAGGCCAGTGTCCTGCCGCTCCACGTCGCCGACGTGACGCTGCCGAGCGCGGAACACTGGCCCGAGGGGAAGCCGTTTCCGATCGTCGCGCACGCGGTACCGCATCGCGACGGCGTGTTCTTGTTCGACACCGGGATCGGCACGGGCAACGCCGAGGTCGACGAGCTCTTCTCGCCCGAGCGCCGCCCGCTCGAGGAGATGCTCGCCGCGCACGGCATCGCCATGGCCGACGTGACGGCGGTCGCGAACTGCCACCTGCACTCCGATCACAGCGGTCAGAACGGCCTGTTCCCGGGCCGGACGATCTTCGCGCAGCGGGCGGAGTGGGCGATGGTGCACGAGCCCGACTACACGGTGCCGGAATGGATCGACGTGCCCGGCCTCTCCTACGAGCTCCTCGAGGGCGAGACCGAGGTCGGGCCCGGCCTCCGCCTGGTCCCCACCACGGGACACTCGCCCGGCCACCAGTCGCTGCAGGTGGAGACGGCGGAGGGTACGGTCGTGATCGCCGGCCAAGCCGTGCTCACGAAGGCGGAGTGGCTCGGATCGGCGGACCCTCTCGAGAGCGGCGTGCCCAAACCGGAGGACGAGAGCCGGCAAGCCTACGAGGACTCCGTGGGGCGCCTTCGTGCCCTCGACCCCGTTCGGGTGCACTTCGTGCACGATCCCGAGATCTGGACCCGCACCGACTAGCCGCACGATTCCCCAGGTCAGGGGTCAAGAAGGCGCCGGCTCCTCCCGATAGTCCGAGCGGAGTCCAACCAATGTCCTACGAGTCGTCGGAGGGGAACGAGCGCATCCGCCGCGAAGCCCGCGTGGTCGGGCTTCGCACCTTCAGTACGCCCTCACTCGAGGCGGTCGAACGTCGGCGAATGCAGCTGTGGGTGCTGTCGGCGCTGCTGCTGATCTCCGTGGCCGTCGCGGTGGCCCTGCTCTCGCTCTGGCCGGTCGCGCAGCGCAGCAACAACTGGCTCCTCTCACCGCGCGTGCTGCGCCTCTCGATCGTCTGCCTCGCCGTGGCGTTCAGCGCGTACGCGATCGAGAAGGAGATGCACCTCGGCAAGCTCGCGAGGATGCTGATGGACGAGCGCGTGCTCACCGCCGCGCTCACGAACCGTCTGCGCGAGGTCTCCTTGCTGCTCGAGGCCGGCAAGGCCATCAACGCCGTGCTCGAGGCCTCACTGGTACTCGACACGATCCTGCGGAGCGCGGTCGAGCTCCTCGGCGGCACGAGCGGCTCGGTGATGCTCATCGACGGCGACGAGCTCGTGACCGCCTGCGCGCAGGGCAACGCGTCCGCCGAGGGCCGGCGGATCAAGCTCGGCCAGGGGATCGCCGGCAGGGTCGCCGTCACGCGGGAGGCCCTGCTGATCGACGGCCGCGCGGACCCGGAAGAGTTCCCCGGACTCGTCGAGCGAGCGGACTCGCCGGACAGCGCGCTGAGCGTCCCGCTCGTGAGCCGGGACCAGGTGCTCGGCGTCTTGAACGTGAACGCGGTGCCGGGACGGGTCTTCACCGAGTACGAGCTGCGGGCGCTGAACCTGTTCGCTGAGCAGGCCGCCGTCGCGGTGATGAACTCTCGTCTCTTCGAGGCCGAGCGTGCGCACGTGAGCGAGCTGCTCGAGCTCGATCGCATGAAGAGCGACTTCGTGGCGCTCGTGAGCCACGAGCTGCGCACACCTATCACGTCGATCATCGCGGCCGCGGCGACGCAGCGTCGCCTGGGCATCGAGCCGCACCAGGAGGAGATGGCGCAGATCATCGAGCGGCAGGCGAGCCGGCTCCACGCGATGGTCGAGGACCTGCTCTCGCAGGCGCGACTCGAGAACGAGGGCTCGCTGCCCTCGGCGCAACCCGTCGACGTGGCGGCGCTCGCGCGGCTTTCGGCGCGCGACTTCGCCGTGAGCGGGCGCATCGTGGAGGTCGACGGTCCGGAGCGGCTCGTCACGCTCGGCGACCCGGAGGCCGTGCGGCGCGTGATCGACAACCTCGTCGAGAACGCGCACAAGTACGGTGCGCCGCCGATCCGCTTGGAGATCGAGGAGGTCGACCACCAGGTGCGGATCTCCGTGCTCGACGCGGGCCCCGGCATCCCCGAGGCCGACCGCGAGCGCGTGTTCGAGCGCTTCCATCGCCTCGGGCACTCGCGCGACCCGGGACTCGGGCTCGGGCTCTCGATCGTGCGCGGGCTCGTACGAGCGTCCGGCGGAGAGATCCGGCTGGAAGAGGCGCCCGGGGGCGGGACGGCCGTGAGGGTCATGCTGCCGATCTACGACGAGGATCGCGAGGCGATCGGATGAGGTCGCGCCCGCAGGTGCTGATCGTCGAGGACGAGCCGGACGTCCTGCTGATCCTCCGGTTGAACCTCGAGGCCGCGGGCATGGACACGTCGCTCGCGGCCGACGGCGTGACCGCGCTCCGGCGGATCGAGCGCGAACGCCCCGATCTGGTCGTGCTCGACCTCATGCTGCCGGTGCTCGACGGCTGGTCCGTCCTCGCGGAGCTGTGCAGCCGCGGCGACGTGCCGCCCGTGATCGTGTGCAGCGCGAAACGAGCGCCCCGCGACGTCGCGCGCGCCGAGGAGCTCGGCGCGGTGGCGTTCGTGACGAAGCCGTTCGACGTCTCGGTGCTCGTGGGCACGATCACCGACGTGCTGGTCGGCTCCGGATGGCACCCGGAGGTCGAGCTCGGGCCGACGCCCGTGCCGCTCGACCTCGAGGGTCTCGAGGGTCTCGAGCCGGCGTGAGCCGGTCCTCCGGGCCGGGCGACGCCCGTATCCTGGATCGGTGAGCTCGACCGAGGACCGATTCCTGCGTGCGCTGCGCCGCGAGCCGGTCGACCGCACGCCCGTTTGGTTCATGCGGCAGGCGGGACGCTACCTGCCCGAGTATCGAGAGCTTCGCGGGGATCGCGACATCCTCGAGGCCGTCCGAGAGCCGGAGCTCGTGGCGGAGATCACGCTGCAGCCGTTGCGACGGATGCCCCTCGACGCCGCGATCCTCTTCAGCGACATCATGGTCCCGCTTCGCGCGATCGGCATCCCCGTGCGCGTGGAGGCCTCACGGGGACCGGTGATCGACGCACCTGTCCGCTCGCGCGCCGACCTGTCGCGGCTGCGACCGCTCGTGCCCGAGCAAGACGAGCCGTACGTCTCCGAGGCGATCCGGCTGTTGCGCAAGGAGCTCTCGGTGCCGCTCGTCGGGTTCTCCGGCGCGCCGTTCACGCTTGCGAGCTACCTCGTCGAGGGCGGCCCGTCGCGGGACTTCGCGCGAACGAAGGCGCTGATGCTCGGCGACCCGCGGACCTGGGGCGAGCTCGTGGACGCGCTCGTCGACCTGGTGCTCGCGCACCTCCGCGTGCAGGCCGAGGCGGGGGTGGACGCGATCCAGGTGTTCGACTCGTGGGTCGGCGCGCTCTCGACCGAGCAGTACGGCCGGCACGTCGCGCCGCCGATGCGGCGGCTGTTCGACGAGCTTCACCGGCTCGACCTGCCCACGATCCACTTCGGGACCGGCACGGCGCATCTCCTGCCGGCGATGGCCGGAGCCGGCGGCGACGTGATCGGCGTCGACTGGCGTCTCGGCCTCGACCGCGCCTGGGATCTCGTCGGTCGCGACCGCGGCGTGCAGGGGAACCTCGATCCCGCCGCCGCGCTCGCGCCGTGGGAGGTGCTCCGCGAGGAGGCGCTCGACGTGCTGAGACGTGCGGAGCACGGCGCCGGGCACGTGTTCAACCTCGGACACGGCGTCCTGCCCGACACGCCGGTCGAGAACCTCCAGCGGCTCGTCGACCTCGTGCACGAGGAGACCGAGCGGTGAGCGACGCCCCGATCGGCGTGCTCGTGATGGCGTACGGGACCGCGAGCGGGCCGGGCGACATCGAGCGGTACTACACGGACATCCGCGGCGGCAGGGCGCCGAGCCCCGAGCACCTCCGCGAGCTCACCGAGCGCTACGCGGCGATCGGCAACGTCTTCCCGCTGCTCGAGACGACGCGCGCGCAGGCGGACGGGCTCGCGGCCGCGCTCAACGAGGAGGCGATCGGCGAAACGTTCCGCGCGTATCTCGGGATGAAGCACTCGCCGCCCTTCGTCGAGGAGGGTGTCGCTCGCCTCCGCGAGGACGGCGTCATACGCGCGGTGGGGATCGTCATGGCGCCGCACTGGTCGCGCATGTCGATCGAGACGTACGTCGAGCGCGTCGAACAAGCAGCCGCGGACGGAGGGCCGGCGTTCACGTTCGTACGCTCGTACCACGACCACCCGGCGTTCGTGGAGTTTCTCTCGGGGCGAGTGGGCGAGGCGCTGGACCGACTGCCCGGCGAGGAGCGCGACGACGCGGTCGTGATCTTCAGCGCGCACTCGCTCCCGGTGCGCGTGCTGCCCGACGGGAGCGAACGGTGCCTGCGATGCGACTGCGCGGAGTCCTGCCGCTACCGCGACGGCCTGCTCGAGACCGGCGAGCTCGTCGCGAAGCGACTGGGCCTCGAGCACTGGACGATCGCCTGGCAAAGTGCCGGCCGCACCGCCGACCCGTGGTGGGGACCGCCGATCGAGACCGTGATCGAGCAGCTCGCGGTCGAGGGGCATCCCGCGATCGTGGTGTGTTCGGCCGGCTTCGTCGCCGACCACCTCGAGATCCTGTACGACCTCGACCTCGAGGCGAGGGCGATCGCCGAGGACGCCGGCGTGCGTTTCGAACGCACCGAGATGCCGAACGCCGACCCGGCCTTCTGCCGAGTGCTCGCGCAAGTGGTGCGCGAGCACCTCGCCGAGGCATGAGCGCGATGCCCCGGGCGGTGGTCGTGGGCGCCGGCGTCGCCGGCCTCACGGTGGGATACCGGCTGCTGCGGGCCGGCGTCGACGTCACCGTTCGCGAGGCATCGGATCGCCCGGGCGGCAGGCTGGGGGTCGTCACGGTCGGCGGCCTCGAGCTCGACGCCGGCGCCGACTCGTTCGTCGCGCGGAAGCCGTGGGCGGCCGACCTGTGCCGCGAGCTCCGCCTCCCGCTCGAGCCCCCGAGCTCATCCGGCGCGTACCTCTGGACCGAGGGCGGCCTCGTTCGGTTCCTGAAGGACGCGGCGTTCGGAATCCCCGGCGACATCGGGGACGTGCTGCGCTGGCCGGGGCTGTCACGGGCGGGTCGGTGGCGTGCGGCCCGGGACCTCGTGCGCGCGAAGAGGAAGGACGAGGATGAGGAGACGCTCGGCGCCTTGCTGCGGCGGCGACTCGGAGACGAGGCCACCGACCTCGCGGTCGCGCCGGTGCTCGCGGGGCTCCACGCGGGCGACGTGGATCGGCTCTCGGCACCCGCGACGTTCCCCGAGCTGGTGGCGTGGGAGCGCGCGCAGGGAAGCCTCGTGCGCGGCTCGCAGGCGGCGCGACGCACGGCCGGTCGGTCCGACGCCGGCCCGATGTTCCTTCGGCCGCGCGGCGGGATGACGCGACTGACCGACGCGCTCGCGGACGCACTCGGTGACCGGCTCGTGGTGCGCGACCCGGTCGGCGAGCTGCCCGACGCCGACGCCGTCGTGCTCGCGACACCCGCGTTCGAGGCCGCGGAGCTGCTGCGCCCGACCTCGCCCGATGCGGCCGACGACCTCGAGCTGATCCGGTACGCCTCGACGGGCGTCGTGTTCCTCGTCTATCCGGAAGGCACCGCCGATGCCCTGCCGGACGGCACCGGCTTCGTGGTGCCGCGCGGGAAAGCGCCGATGACGGCGTGCACCTGGCTGTCGAGCAAGTGGATGCCGCGCGAGCTTCGCTCGCGCGCCGTCCTGCGATGCTACGTCGGCGCCGACGGCGAGGACGACGTCCTCGCCGCCGCCGACGCCGACCTGATCGAGGCCTGCGCGCGCCACGTCGCGGCCCTGCTTCCGCTCCCCGCGGAGCCGGAGCACGCGGCCGTCCATCGGTGGCCGCGATCGATGCCGCAGTACGACCTCGGCCACCTCGACCGCGTCCGGCGGATCCGGGCCTCGCTCCACGCCGGTATCTTCGTGGTGGGGAACGCGTACGACGGCGTCGGCATCGCCGACACCGTGCGCGGGGCCAACGAGGCGGCCGAGCGGGTCGTCGTGCTGCTGGGTGCGCCCGGCGAGGGATCCACCACCGAGGAGGAGGCCGTTCGATGACCGACACGATCTTCGCGATGTACCCGGTTTTCGTCGCCGCGGACGAGTTCCGCGACCTCGACACCGACGGGGTCGTGGGCGCCGCGCAGGAGATCGAGAACCTCTTCAAGGAGTGGGCCGGCCGCGTCGACGTGCGCGGCACGTACTCCACGGTGGGATTCCGATCCGACGCGGATCTGATGCTGTGGATCACCGGCTCGTCCGCCGACGACGTGCAACGCTTCCTCGTCGAGTTTCGGCGGACCGACGCCGGGCGGCTGCTCGACCTCTCCTGGTCGTTCCTGGGAGCCGTGAAGCCGGCCGAGTTCACGCCGGATCACTCCCCGGCGTTTCTGCGCGGCGAGGCGCCGCGCAAGTACCTCTGCGTGTACCCGTTTGTTCGGACGCCCGAGTGGTACCTGCTCCCGCGCGAGGAGCGCGCCGAGCTCCTCGCCGAACACGGTGTGATCGGCCGGGAGTTCCCCGACGTGCTTGCGAACACCACGAGCGCGTTCGGCCTGGGCGACTGGGAGTGGATCCTCGCGTTCGAGACCGACGAATTGCCGTCGCTCGTCGACTGCATCCGCCGCCTGCGCGACGCGAAGGCGCGGCTCTACACGAAGGAAGAGGTACCGTTCATCACGGGCATTCGCAAGCCCGTGGCGGAGGCGCTCGCCGACCTCGTCTAGTCGAGCAGCGGGCGCAGGTCGCGCACCACGCGGTGCCCGTTCGCGTTGTCGCCCCACCCCTCGGCGGGATCCGCGTCCTCGCGCACGATCAGCAGCGTGCGGAGCCCCACCGCCGCGGCGCCGTCGCAGTATCGGGCCTGGTCGTCCACGAACACGGCCCGTCCCGGCGTGGTGACGTTCACGCGGTGCAGCGCCTCCTCGTAGATCGCGGCGTCGGGCTTCGCGACACCCACCTCGAACGACAGCACGACCTCGTCGAACTCGGCCTCGAGCCCCAACGCGTCGACGATCGGCCGCGTCGAGTGCGAGCAGTTGCTGATGAGTGCGGTCGGGATGCCGCTCGCGCGGATCGCGCGCACGACCGGCAGCGAATCGTCGAACAGCCGGACGCGCGTGGGGAGGACGTCTCGCTCGATCGCCACCAGCTCCGACACGAGCGCGGGATCGGGGTCGCGGCCGCACGCGGCGATCACCGCCGCGAGGTCGCCCTCGGCGCTGCCGAACACCCCGATGCTCCGAGCCGGGCGGGTCTCGTCGAACGCGCGGAACAGCACCTCGCGGTCGATGTCGAGCCGGTCGATCACCAGGCGGGCGAGATCGCCCCACGCGCCCTGCGCGACGGTGTCGTAGAGGTCGAGCAGTACGGCGTCGGCGTCGATCACGCGCGCCAGGGTACTCAGTCGGACCAGAGGCCGGCGAGGAACGCGTCGACTCCCGCCGTGCCCTCGAGGGGGCTCGCGTCGTCGTCGATCGCGACGACCGCCGGCGCGATCTCGTCGAAGTGCTCGCGCACCGGTTCGAGGAAGCGGGAGAGCTGCGCGTACGCGTGCGGGTCCTCGAGCCCGCGCGGCCGTCGGTAGTAGCGCTGCGGGAAGTACACGTGCAGCGCGTCGCGCGCGCGCGTCATCGCGACGTACAGCAGCCGTCGCTCCTCCTCGATCTCCTCGTCGTCGCCGGTCGCGAGGTCGGAGGGGATCATGCCGTCGGCTGCGTGGATCACATGCACGACGTCCCACTCGAGACCCTTCGCCGAGTGGATCGTCGAGAGCACGAGCCAGTCCTCGTCGAGCACGGGAGGCCCCGCGAGGTCGCCGGTCGAGGACGGCGGGTCCAGCGTGAGCTCCGCGATGAACCTGCCGCGCGACTCGTACTCGGAGGCGAGCAGCTCCAGCTGCTCGAGGTCGCGCAGCCGGGCGGCCGGCGCCTCGTAGCGCCGCGCGAAGATCGGCTCGAGGAACACGCGGAGCCGCTCCAGCTGCGAGGCCGGCGCGAGCGTTGCCTCGGCCGCGCACTCGGTGAGCGCCGCTCGCAGCGCACGCACCCCGTCGGCGGCGCCCTTCGGCACGGCGACGGGTTCGGTGAGGAACCGAACGAGCGGTGAGCCCGCGTCGGGGGCGTTTCGCACGCCCAGCTCGTCGAGCACCCGGCGTGCGGTGGCGGGTCCGAGCCCCTCCGGCAGCTGCAGCACGCGGAACCAGCTCACCTCGTCACGCGGGTTCTCCAGCACACGGAGCAGCGCGAGCGCGTCCTTCACGTGCGCGGACTCGAGGAACTTCAGCCCGCCGTACTTCACGAAGGGGATGTTGCGGCGCGCGAGCTCGACCTCGAGGACGTCGCTGTGGTGGCCGGCTCGGAAGAGCACGGCCTGCT
>DATBIS010000121.1:0-35808 GCA_036556805.1 Actinomycetota bacterium
TGACGCTGTCGATCACCTCGGCGGCGTTCTACACGCGGGTCGTGCGCGGCAACATGCTCGAGGTGCTCTCCGAGGATTACATCCGTACCGCCCGGGCCAAGGGGATCTCCGAGCGGAAGGTCACCTATCGGCATGCGCTCCGGGCGTCGCTCACGCCCGTCGTGACGATGCTCGGTCTCGACATCGCCGGCCTCTTGGGCGGCGCGGTCATCACCGAGAAGGTCTTCTCGCTTCCGGGCATCGGCGCCTACGCGATCGACAGCCTCGACGCCCTGGACTTCCCGCCGGTCATGGGGGTCACGATCCTCGCGGCGGTGTTCATCGTCGTGGCGAACCTGGTCGTCGACGTCGTCTACGCGTTCCTGGATCCTCGCGTTCGGTTCACGTGATCGAGGGCGTCGCTCGTGGCTGAGCCGCTCCTCGAGGTACGCGACCTCCGCGTCCACTTTCCGACCGACGACGGCATCGTCAAGGCGGTCGACGGGATCTCCTTCTCGGTCGCGCCCGGCGAAACGCTCGGCGTCGTGGGGGAGTCGGGGTCGGGCAAGTCGGTGTCGTTCCTCACGGTCATGGGGCTCATCAGCTCCAAGGTCGCGCAGACCACCGGCGAGGTGATCTTCCAGGGCCAGGATCTGCTGAAGCTCCCCGCCGACGAGATGCGGTCGGTGCGCGGCGCGAAGATCTCGATGATCTTCCAGGACCCGATGACCTCGTTGCACCCTTATTACAAGGTCGGCGCACAGATCAGCGAGGCGATCCGGGCTCACGAGAAGGTCTCGAAGAAGGAAGCGCACGACCAGGCCGTCGAGATGCTCCGCAAGGTGGGCATCCCCCGCCCCGACGAGCGCGCGAACCAGTACCCCCACGAGTTCTCGGGAGGCATGCGGCAGCGCGCGATGATCGCCATGGCGCTGTCGTTGAACCCCGACCTGCTGATCGCCGACGAGCCGACCACCGCCCTCGACGTGACGGTGCAAGCGCAGATCCTCGACCTCATCGACCGACTGAAGACCGAGTTCAACGCGGCCGTCGTGATGATCACCCACGACCTCGGCGTCGTCGCCGAGCACTGCGACCACATCCAGGTGATGTACGCGGGCAAGGTCGTGGAAGCCGGCGTGCGGCGCGACATCTACTACGGCTCCCATCATCCGTACACGTGGGGCCTGCTCCGCTCGATCGCGCGGATGGACCAGGACCGGTCCGACCGCCTCGTCCCGATCCTGGGGCTGCCGCCGTCGCTCATCAACGTGCCACCCGGGTGCGCCTTCAACCCGCGATGCCCCTATGCCTTCGATCGCTGCCGAACCGATGTTCCCGAGCTCATCCCCGCCGACGGGCATCACGCGTCGGCCTGCCATCTGCTCCTGGAGGACAAGGAGCGGATCTTCCACGAGGAGGTGCTCGCGAAGTCATGAGCGTGGAGACGGCACCGGTACCGGCCCCATCGGCAGGCGAGTCGCGCACCCCGCTCATTCGCCTCCGTGGCATCAAGAAGTACTTCCCGATCACCCGCGGGATCCTCATCCAGAAGAAGGTCGGGAACGTGCACGCGGTCGACGGCGTCGACCTCGAGGTCTATCCGGGGGAGACCGTGGGCCTCGTCGGCGAGACGGGGTGCGGCAAGTCCACGCTCGCGCGGGTGATCATGCGGCTCTACGACGCGACCGAGGGGACGATCGAGTTCGACGGCCAGGACGTCACCAAGCTGAAGGGCAAGGACCTGCGTGCGCTTCGCCGCGACATGCAGATGATCTTCCAGGACCCGTTCGCGTCCCTGAATCCGCGCAAGACCGTCGGTGCGATCATCGGCGATCCGTTCCGCCTGCACCGGACGGTGCCGAAGGAGAAGGTCAAGGGCGAGGTCCAGGACCTCATGCGGCTCGTGGGCTTGAACCCCGAGCACTACAACCGGTACCCGCACGAGTTCTCGGGCGGTCAGCGGCAGCGGATCGGTGTCGCGCGGTCGCTCGCGCTCCGCCCGAAGCTCATCGTGTGCGACGAGCCGGTCTCGGCGCTCGACGTCTCGATCCAGGCGCAGGTCATCAACCTCCTGGAGGACCTGCAGGAGGAGTTCAACCTCACCTACCTGTTCATCGCGCACGACCTGTCGGTCGTGAAGCACGTGTCGGATCGGGTCGCGGTGATGTACCTGGGCAAGGTCGTGGAGATCGCGGACGGCGACACGCTGTACAAGGATCCGAAGCACCCGTACACCGGGGCGCTGCTCTCCGCGGTGCCGATCCCGGACCCCGACCTCGCAGGACAGAAGCGGCGGATCATCCTCGAGGGCGACGTGCCGTCGCCGATCGACCCGCCGTCCGGGTGCCGGTTCCATCCCCGCTGTTACCGGGCGCAGTTCCCGAAGTGCAGCGAGGAGCAGCCCGAGCTTCGTCCGATGCACCCCGGCCAGCTCGCCGCGTGCCATTTCCCGCTCGAGGACCGTGCTATCGTGCAAGAGGTCAGCACCGAGTCCTCGTAACCCCCCGGGAGTCGTTCCATGCTCAACGCAGCCCTCATCGTGGTGGACGTCATCGCGGCGCTCTTCCTGATCCTCACGATCCTGCTCCACTCGGGGCGGGGGAGCGGCCTGTCGGACATGTTCGGGGGTGGCAGCACCCTCTCCGGCGGAACGGCTCTCGAGCGCCGGCTCGACCGCATCACGGTCGTGACCGCGATCGTCTTCGGCCTGGTCACGTTCTACCTCACCTGGAAGTGGCGCTAGCCCGCCGGGAGGCCGTTGGTAGAATCAGCCGCGCCCGTCGGAGTGGCGGAATTTGGTAGACGCGCTAGGTTGAGGGCCTAGTGCCCTTCATTGGGCGTGGGGGTTCAAATCCCCCCTCCGACACCCACTGACCAGCGGAAACGACAGACCCCCGAGAGCCGATACCCTCGGGGGTCTCTCCTCTCCCAGCATTCCCCGTCAGGCTCCGAGGATTCTCCCGAGCCGTTCCGCGGCATCGGTTGAGGCCGCGGGGGACGTAGGAGTAGCAGATGCCGGCAGTCGTCGAGGCGCTCGCGTGGCCGAGCTGATTCGCCACGACGTCGAGCCGAACACCCGCCTCGAGCGACAGTGCGGCGTAGCAGTGACGAGCACCTTGCAATGGGATCGGTGGCACACCGGCCGCGGCCGGCGAGACGGCCGGTCCCTCACGTTCTCATGGCTCAGGTGTCATCTGGCCGCCGGACTGCATGCCCTCAACATCCGATGGCATGCCCTCATCGGAGCCAGAGCCCATGCCCTCCGACTGGTGTGCCCTCTGCATGTGGCCTTCGAGCTGTTCCCGGGTCTCGAACTCAGCTCCACACTCACTGCACTTCACGGCGCCCTTCTGTTGCTCACCCACGTTTCCTCCTTCCTCACCGTCCGTCGATCCCGCCCCTCGCCAGAGGCGGGGGTCGCGGCAAGACCTGACCTCGTGACTACCGGCCGGCCCTCGATCGCTCTTCCTCGATGCGCTCCCGCACGGCGTCCTTGCCCGCCTCGGGATCAGCGTTGACGATCACCTCGTGACCCTTGGCCTCGAGCGCCATGCTGGTTCGTTCCCAATAGCGCTGCATCGTACGGATGCCTCCACCGCCGATCGCAACGATCGCCGAACCCACGATGATCGCAAGGATCGCGTAGTAGAGACCGTTCACGATCTCCGGAGCGATCTCCAACTGGTTGAGCGCCGCGAACACGCCGACGACCAAGACGGCGATGCCGGCGCCACGCGCCATCCACTGACCACCCGAGACTGCCCCGAGCGTTCCTTCGAGAAGATCCGTGAGGGCTCGCGCGATCGCCCCGGCGATCACGAGGATGACGATGGCAACCAAGACGTTCGGCAGGTACGCGAGGATGCCGTGGATCAAGTCGCTGATCGGATTCGTCCCCCACACCCCGAACGCGAGCTGGAGGACGACCAGGAACATCGCCCAGAACGCGACCAGCGAAATGACGTCGGACGGATCGAACGTGCTCCGCTCGAAGGTGCTCCTGAGCACCCCACCTTCCACCCAGCGATCGAAGCCGACTCGCTCAAGGATTCCGTCGAGGACCTTCGCGAGCGCCTTCGCGATGAAGTACCCGACCAAGAGGATCAGCAGGAAGCCGAGGAGCTTCGGAACGAACGTGACGGTGTTCCTCCACGCATCCTCAAGTCCCCCTTGGAAATCGATCTCACCCAACATGCCGACACCTCCTCGTCGTCGAGATGAACCCCTTGGCTCGCCGCCCTCGACGTAGGGAGAGAAGTGCCCAATCTGCGCCAGCCCAAACGCGGCAAAACTCCTGGTCAGCGTACGGTTCCGTACGTTGCGCGAGTTGATCAGCCACGTGCCGCAGGAACTCATACGAAGCTGGCCAAGAGAGGTATGTCTTCAACCACCCTCTCGCGACACCCGTCCTTGCCTCCGCCACAGCTGAGGTCTACGTTCCGGCCGTGAGGCTCTTCCTTGCGCGGCTGGTGGGGCGCGGAATGATCGCGTTCGGCATCGTCGGCCTCGCGACGTCGCCGTTCGGCGTCTGGGGCAAGCACGCCCCGCTCTGGCAGCTGATCCCCATCTTTTCTCTCAACATCCTTTCGGGATTCTTCCTGCTGGTCGAAGGGCGGCAGATGGGATGGGGCACCCGCTCCGACCAGCAACGCCCCTCCGGGTTCCTGGGGTTCGTCCTGTGGATCGTGTTCGGCCCGCAGGTGCCCGCTCCTCGGCTCGAGCCGAAGCCCTCGAAGGGCGCCCCGACGAGCGACGTGGGGGACCCCAAGACGTGAACTCGGTTCACCTTGCGGCGAAGGGCCGATTGACGGAGCGTGCGCCGGCCCAATAGGTTCAGAGCACCATGTCCCCCCGACGCTCGACCCTCTCGTTGTTCGCCGCGAGCGTTCTCGTCTTGGCGCACAGCCTGCCGGCACTGGCTGCCGCGGGCGTCCTGGATTCCTCGTTCGGGGTCGCCGGACAGGTGACGACGAACCTCGGTCCCGGCTTCGACGCGGCGTTCGCGATGACCGTCCAGGACGACGGCAAAACCGTGGCGGTGGGAAAGACCTCGGGTGCGGGCGGAAGGTTCGCCCTCGTCCGCTACCTCGACGACGGCTCGCTCGACTCGAGCTTCGGCGGCGACGGCAAGGTCATGACGAACCTGAGTCCCGCGGGCGACTGGGCGAACGCCGTCGCGATCCAGGACGACGGCAAGATCGTGGTGGCCGGCCGGGCCTCGGGCGGAGGAGGAAGGTTCGCGCTCGTTCGTTACCACGCGAACGGCACCCTCGACTCGAGCTTCGGCGGTGACGGGAAGGTCCTCACGAACCTATCGCCGGGAGAGGACGAAGCGTTCGGCGTCGCGGTCCGATCATCCGACGACACGATCGTCGCGGGCGGGTTCGTCGACGAGGGGATCCACGCGAAGTTCGGCGTCGTCACCTACCACGCGAACGGCACCCTCGACTCGAGCTTCGGCGGCGACGGCAAGGTCACGACGGATCTCACGACGAAGTCCGACGGCGTCTACGGCGTCGCGATCCAACCGGCCGACGGGAAGATCGTCGTGGCGGGGGCCGCGTCGGACAAGTTCGCGCTCGCGCGCTACGAGTCGGACGGCAGCCTCGACACGACCTTCAGCGGGAACGGGACCGCGCGTCCCGACTTCACGAACGGCAAGGACTACGCTCGCGCCGTGGCCGTCGAAGCCGGGAGCGGCGCGATCGTCGCGGCGGGATCCGCCGGCAACGCGAACTTCGCGCTGGTGCGCTACACCTCGGCCGGGGCGCCGGATGCGACGTTCAGCGGCAACGGAAAGACCGTCACGAGCTTCACGAACGGCCACGACTACGCACGCGGACTCGCCCTACAGGGCGACGGCGGGATCGTGGCCGCGGGGATCGCCGACGGCACGAAGTTCGCCGTCGCGCGGTACGACGTCGACGGCTCGCGGGACCTCACGTTCAGCGGCAACGGCAAGGCGGTCGCGGAGTTCACGGCGGGGGTCGACGGCGCCTACGGCGTGGGCATCCAGCCGGCCGACGGGAAGATCGTCCTGGCCGGCGTCGCGGGTGGGGCCAACAAGAAGTTCGCGCTCGCCCGGTACCTCGGAGCTTGAGCTCGCTCAACCCGCCGCCGGAGGCCATCGTTTGCGCCGGCCCCGCCCGCGGGTAGGTTCGAAGGCGACGACGTCGAGGCAAGGAGGCACCATGACGACCGCCACCGGCACGTTCGAGATCACCGGCATGGACGAGGACGCGTACCGGGAGCTCGGACCCGGGGGGAAGCTCACGCGTGCGAGAGGGACGCAGCGGTTCGACGGCGACCTCGAGGGCGAGGGCTCGGTGGAATGGCTGATGTGCTACGCGGCCGACGGGACCGCCCGGTTCCTCGGCTTGCAGGAGATCACGGGCTCGATCGGCGGACGATCCGGGTCGTTCGTGCTCGAGGCCACGGGCGACCACGACGGTTCGCGGTCGAAGGCCACCTGGAGGGTGCTCGAAGGCACCGCGACCGGCGAGCTCGCCGGCATGAGCGGGCAGGGGGGCTTCGAGGCGCCCGGCGGGCCGAAAGGCTCGTTCACGCTCGAGTACCGACTCCCAACCTAACCCTCTCGTGCTACGTCCGGGGGGTAGCTGACCTGCTCCGGGACGTGCGCTACACTTCGAGGCCTTGAGCTGACGAAACCTCCTCGGCATCACCCCGGCGCAGCCGCCCGGCGCGCGCCATTCGCTCGCACCCGCATCCCAGGAGGTTTCACGACATGCTCAGGCCCGTTGCCAACCGAGGCGCCGCCCGATGAGCACGCTCGACGTGCGCGGGCTCGCCGTCGAGGTCGGCGGGAAGATCGTGGTCGACGACCTGTCGTTCTCGCTGCGCGCCGGCGAGAAGGTCGGGGTCGTGGGGCGCAACGGCGCCGGCAAGACCAGCACGCTGCGCGTGCTCGCGGGGGAGGAGCAGCCGGCGTCGGGCTCCGTCGAACGGCGCGGCGCCGTCGGGTACCTACGCCAAGACCCGCGACAGCACCGCGCGGACGACGAGGCGACCGGGCTGGAGCACATTCTGTCGGCGCGGGGTCTCGTGGAGGTCTCCCGCCGCCTGGAGAAGGCCCGCGTCGCGCTCGAGGAGAGCCACGTCGAACGCAACGTCGCTCGGTTCGCGCGCCTGGAAGAGGAATATCGCGACCTCGGCGGGTATCAGGCCGAGGCCGAGGCGAAGGCGGTCTCGGCCGGTCTCGGGCTCCCTCAGGATCGCCTCGAGCTGCCGGTGCGGGCGCTGTCGGGTGGGGAGAAGCGGCGGCTCGAGCTCGCGCGCATCCTGTTCGGCGGGGCCGAGCTGCTGCTGCTTGACGAGCCCACGAACCACCTCGACGCGGACGCGAAGCTCTGGCTGATGAAGTTCCTCGCCTCGTACCGGGGCGCCCTCATGGTGGTGAGCCACGACCTCAACCTGCTCGACGGATCGATCACGCGCATCCTGCACCTCGACCGTGACGGCGTCGTGGAGTACCGCGGGACGTACTCGCAATATCGCGAGGCGCGCCGGCTCGACGAGATCCGGCTCACGGCGCTCGCGGGACGGCAGGAGCAGGAGATTCGCCGGCTGAAGACGCTCGCCGACTCCATGCGAGGCCAGACCGCGAAGCGGGCGCGCAAGGCGAAGACGCTCGACACGCGCGTCTCGAAGCTGGAGGCGAAGCGCGTCACCGGCCCCGCGAAAGAGCGAAAGGTCACGTTCCGGTTTCCCGACCCGCCGCACGCCGGGAAGCAGGTGCTCGTGGCCGAGGATCTCGCGAAGTCCTACGGCGGCCCGCCCGTGTTCGAACATGTCTCCTTCGACGTGGGGCGCCGTGAACGGCTCCTCGTGATGGGGCTGAACGGCGCGGGGAAGACGAGCCTGCTGCGGATCCTCGCGGGACGGTCGGCGGCCGACGCCGGCCGGTTCCGTCTGGGGCACGGCGCGAAACTCGGCTACTACGCGCAGGAGCACGAAGGGATTCGTGAGGGCGTCACGGTGCTCGAGCACGTGCGCTCCGAATCGTGGGCCGAGGATCAGCAGCTTCGATCGCTCCTCGGCATGTTCCGGCTCACCGGCGAGGTCGCCTTCCAGGACGCCGGCACGCTCTCGGGCGGCGAGAAGACCAAGCTCGCGCTCGCGCAGCTCGTCGCGGGCCGGAAGAACCTGCTGCTCCTCGACGAGCCGACGAACAACCTCGACCCGCCGTCGCGGCGAGCGATCGCCGACGCGTTGCAGCTCTGGCCCGGCGCGATGGTGATCGTGAGCCACGACACCGAGTTCGTCGAAGCCCTTGCTCCGCAACGTGTCCTGATGATGCCGGACGGCACGCTCGACTTCTGGAGCGAGGACCTCCTCGACCTCGTCGCGCTCGCGTAGCCGGTCGTCGGAGGTATCCTTCGGCCTTCCGATCGGAGGGACGATGGCCGACGTCGCAGATGTCGCGTTCGTGAACGGCGCCGTGTACACGGTGGACTCCGGACGGTCGCGCGCGCGCGCGGCGGCGGTGCGGGACGGGCACATCGTCGCGGTGGGCGAGGACGCCGACGTGCGCGCGGTCATCGGGCCTCGAACCGAGGTGATCGACCTCGACGGGCGCATGTTGCTGCCCGGTTTCCAGGACGCGCACGTGCATCCGGTCTCGGGCGGGCTCGACCTCGCCCGGTGCGCGCTGTACGAGCTCTGGACCGCCGGCGACTACCTGCGCGCGATCGGCGATTACGCGGCCGCGCATCCCGAGCGACCCTGGATCCTCGGCGGCGGCTGGTCGATGGACGCGTTTCCCGGCGGCACGCCGACCGCGGCCGAGCTCGACGCCGTGGTGGCGGACCGCCCGGTATTCCTGCCGAACCGCGACGGTCACGGCGCGTGGGTGAACGGTGCGGCCCTTCGCCTCGCGGGCGTCACGCGCGACACGCCCGACCCGAGCGACGGAAGGATCGAGCGGGCCGCGGACGGGGATCCGACCGGCACGCTGCACGAGGGCGCGATGCGGCTCGTCGGCGACCTGATCCCCGCTCCGACGCCCGACGAGCTCTTCGAGGGCCTGTTGCGCGGTCAGGAGTACCTGCACTCGGTGGGCATCACCGCGTGGCAGGACGCGATCGTCGATCCGACCTCGATCGAGAACGGCTACGACGCCTACCTGCGCGCCGCCGCGGAGGGCGTGCTTACCGGCCGCGTGGTGGGCGCGCTGTGGTGGGACCGCCACCGGGGACTCGAGCAGATCGGCGAGCTCGTCGAACGGCGCGAACGCGGGCGGGCGGGCCGATTCGCGGCCACCAGCGTGAAGATCATGCAGGACGGCGTCTGCGAGAACTTCACGGCAGCGGTGCTCGAGCCCTACCTCGACGGCGCCGGAGCGCCCACCGCGAACCGGGGCATCTCGT
Organism: Actinomycetota bacterium; assembly: GCA_036556805.1. Lineage (GTDB taxonomy): Bacteria > Actinomycetota > UBA4738 > UBA4738 > HRBIN12 > DATBIS01. Next base: position 9,369 of record DATBIS010000121.1, read on the forward strand.
TCGTCGACCCCGAGCTGCTCCGCGAGGCCGTCACGCGGCTCGACGAACGCTCGTTCCAGGTGCACTTCCACACGATCGGGGAACGAGCCGTGCGCGAGGCGCTCGACGCGATCGAGAGCGCGCGGCTGGCGAACGGGCCCAACGACCTTCGCCATCACCTCGCGCACATCCAGGTCATCCACCCGGACGACGTTCCGCGGTTTCGCGAGCTGGGGGCGGTCGCGAACGCGCAGCCGCTCTGGGCGGCGCACGAGGGCCAGATGGACCGGCTGACGATCCCGTTCCTGGGCGAGCCTCGATGGCGGTGGCAATACCCCTTCGCAAGCCTCGTGCGCTCGGGGGCCATGCTCGCGATGGGGAGCGACTGGTCGGTGTCGAGCGCGAACCCCCTCGAGGAGATCCACGTCGCCGTGAACCGGAGGTACCCCGTGAACCGGGAGTCTCCGGAGGCGTTGGAAGGTGCGGCCGTGGACGTCTTCCTGCCCGACGAACGGCTCGACCTCGCGACGTCGATCGCCGCGTTCACGATGGGGTCGGCCTACGTCAACCACCTCGACGACGCGACGGGCTCGATCGAGCCGGGGAAGCTCGCCGACCTCGTGGTCGTCGACCGCGACCTCTTTGCGGCGCCGGCGGACGAGATCGCGGCCGCGTCGGTGGAGCTCACGATGGTCGAGGGCGAGCGCGTGTTCGCCGGACCGTCGTTCTCGTGACGGCCTGACCATCGGTCAAGCGGCGTCCTTGTCACGGGCGGATGCGCGGCCGCACGATACGCCCACCACCCGAGGGCGCCGAAGCCGAACGACGGCCGCCGTCGCCCCTCCCGGCCGAGAGGACCCCGCGATGACGCAGCCCTTCGACATGAGCCAGGTACAGCGCGGCGCGCGCAACCGGCGCACGCCCTACTACGAGGCGACCCAGAGGTACGGCCCGAAGGGCTTCACCGTCTACAACCACATGTACTTCCCGATCCGCTTCGACACGTTCGAGAACGAGTTCGAGGCGCTGTTGAACGACGTCACCCTCTGGGACGTCTCGGTGGAGCGGTGCCTGGAGATCTCGGGCCCGGACGGATTCCGCTTCGCGCAGCTGCTCACGCCGCGGGATCTCTCGAAGTGCGCGGTGGGACAGGCGAAGTACGTCCTCGTCGTCGACCGCGACGGCGGGATCATCAACGATCCCGTCCTCACGCGCATGGACGAGACCACGTTCTGGTTCGCGCTCGCGTCCTCGGACGCGCTCCTCTTTGCGCGCGGCCTTCGCAACGCGTACCCGGACCTGGACGTCACGATTCGCGAGGCGGACGTGGCGCCCCTGCAGGTGCAGGGCCCGAAGTCCAAGGACCTGATGGTGAAGCTCCTCGGCGAGGGGATCCTCGACCTGAAGTACTACTTCTGGACCAACGCGGAGATCGCGGGCGTGCCGGTGGTCGTCACGCGCACCGGGTGGACCTCGGAGGTCGGCTACGAGGTGTACACGACCGACACCTCGCGCGGGAACGAGGTCTACGAGGCGCTCATGAAGGCGGGCGAGGAGTTCCGCATCAAGCCGACGGGGCCCTCGGACATCCGTCGCATCGAGGGCGCGATCTTCAATTGGGGCGCCGACATGACGTACGAGAACAACCCCCTCGAGATGGGTCTCGAGCGCCTGATCGACTGGGACCTCGCGGACGACGCCGTGCTCTCGCTCGCGGCCCTGCGGCGGATCAAGGCCGAGGGCGTCGGGCGCCGCATCAACGGGGTCGAGCTGGACGGCGACCCGTTCCCCGAGCTCAACAACGTGAAGTGGCCAGCGCGCTCCGACGGCGCGGTCGTGGGGAAGGTCACCTCCGCGATCTACTCGCCGCGCCTCGAGCGCAACATCGGATACTGCTGGCTCCCGACGGAGCTCTCCATGATCGGGACGGCCGTCCGCGTGGACACGGAGTGGGGCGAGCGGACGGCCACCGTGGTGGAGATGCCGTTCGTCGACCCTTCCAAGCAGATCCCGGTGTCGTAAGGGCCTCGAGCACGCCGGTTCTCGGCGGCGACTTGTCGCCGATCGTGGGTTTGAACGATGATTCAATCCTTCGAACCGCCGAGCGACCAAGGAGACCCGATGACCAACGAGCGCCCCGAGATGCTCGAACAGAGCGCGACGATCTACTTCGGCCCGTGGTACCGGCGATCGCCCTTCTTCGACGCGACCCGGCGTGCGGGGTGCACGGCGTACGACGTCTACAACCACATGCTGCTGCCCGCGTACTTCGACGACCCCGAGCTCGAATATTGGGCCTTGCTGAACGACGTGACGGTGTGGGACGTGGGCGTGGAACGCACCGTCGAGGTCACCGGCCCCGACGCCGACGCGCTCATCGACCTCATGACGTGCCGCGACCTCACGACGTGCGCGGTGGGACAGGGCAAGTACATGCTCGTGACCGCGCCCGACGGCGGGATCGTGAACGACCCCGTCCTGCTGCACGTGCGCAACAAGACGTGGTGGATGCAGCTCGCCGACAGCGACGCCGGCCTCTACGCGCTGGGCATCGCGGCGTCGAGGGGTCTCGACGTCGAGGTGAACCTCCCCGACGTGCACCCGATGCAGGTGCAGGGCGCGAAGGCAGCGATGACGCTCGAGAAGCTCGTCGGCCCCTCGATCTACGACATGAAGTACTACTGGTGCGACTTCTTCGACATCCGCGGCATCCCGGTGCTCATCAGCCGGACCGGCTGGACGGCCGTGCAAGGGTTCGAGATCAACCTCCTCGACGGGCGCTACGGCGACGAGCTGTGGGACGCGGTCTTCGAGGCGGGCGAGGAGTTCGCGATCCGCCCGGTTGCTCCCGTCGAGGCACGTCGGATCGAGGCCGGCATCTTCAACTACGGTTCGGACATGACGCTCGACGACACGCCGCTGCATCTCATGGGGCTCGAGCGACTCGTGGAGGACCAGCCGCAGGACTACATCGGCAAGGAGGCGCTCGAGGCGCTCAAGCGCACCGGGGTCGATCGCAAGCTCGTCGGGATCGAGTGGTCGGGCGACGAGCTGCGTGCCGAGCTCACGTGGTTCTGGCCCGTCGTGCAGGACGGCACGCAGGTGGGCAGGGTCACCGACGCGATCTGGTCGCCGAAGCTCGCGAAGAACATCGGGTATGCCTGGGTACCGATCGACCTCGCGACGCCGGGGACGAAGCTCGAGGTGCAGACCGAGCACGGCGAGACGATCGGCGTGACGACCGCCGCGATCCCGTTCGTCGATCCGAAGAAGGAAGTGCCGGCCGGCTCGCTGGCCTAGGGCCGGCGACGGGAGGCGTTGCGGTGCCGGAGCGACTCGATCGACGACCGCCCCGGTCCACGCCCGAGCCGAAAGGGCTTCGCAAGGTCCTGCTCGTGCTCGAGCGCGAGATCAAGGAGGAGGTCTTCGACTGCCGGATGTGCGGGCAGTGCATCCTGCACTCGACCGGCATGACGTGCCCGATGCGCTGTCCCAAGAACCTGCGGAACGGGCCGTGCGGGGGCGTGTTGCAGAACGGCAACTGCGAGGTCCTGCCCGACCAGCCGTGCGTGTGGGTCCGCGCGTGGGAGGGGTCGCGCCGTCTGCCGCTCTGGCGCTCCCACGTGCATCACGTCCAGCCGCCGGTGGACTGGCGCCTGCAGGAGACGTCGTCGTGGGAGAACTTCCTCACGCGCCGCGACGCCCGCGTTCCCGCCGGATGGTCGGCCGCCGAGGAGCACCGGCATGCCTGAGGAAGGGGAAACGGGACCGCCGAGGAGCCGACTGCACGCGCTGCTTCTCGCCGGTACCTTCGCGGTGACCGCGGAGCTGCAGACCACCGACGGAGGTGACGCGGCGGGCGTGGACGCGGCCGCCGCCGCACTCGCCGGACGGGTGGACGCCGTGAATTGCACGGACAACTCGTCCGCGCATCCGCACCTGTCGCCGCTCGCGGCCGCGAAGCTCCTGGTCGACCGCGGGATCGAGCCGATCGTGCAGCTCACGTGCCGGGACCGCAATCGTCTCGCGCTGCAGGCCGACCTGCTGGGAGCCCACGCGCTCGGCGCACGCAACGTGGTGTGCATGACCGGAGACGACGTGACGGCCGGGGACCATCCGGAGGCGAAGCCCATCTACGACATCGACTCCTTGCACCTGCTGCGCATGGCCCGGATCCTGCGCGACGAAGGCACCTACCTGAGCGGGAGGGCCCTCACATCGCCGCCCACCTTCCTCGTGGGAGCCGTCGAGAACCCGTTCGCGCCGCCCGTCGACTATCGCCCGCTGCGCCTCGGAACGAAGATCGAGGCGGGGGCCGAGTTCATCCAGACGCAGATCTGCTTCAACGTGGAGCGGATGCGCGAGTTCATGCGGCTCGTCGTGGACTCGGGGGCCGCCGAAAGGGCGTGGATCCTCGCCGGGGTGTACGTCCCGCGCTCGGCGCGCGCGGCGAGCTACCTGCGGGACTGGGTGCCCGGCATCGACGTGCCCGAGTCGGTCGTGCGGCGCCTCGAGGGCGTCCCCGCCGATCGGCAGGAGGAGGAGGGCATCCGGCTCGCCGTGGAGATCTGCGAGGAGGTCCGCGCGATGCCCGGCGTGGCCGGCCTCCACCTGATGTCGATCCGCGGCGACCATGCGATCGGGCGGGTCATCGAAGAGTTGCGGCTGCTCCCGCGGCCGGTTCCGGAGCCCGGCGCCGCGGACCACCTCCCGGGCCGGCGTGCCAGCGCCCGTTGAACCGTGTGCGCTACCAGCGACGAATGCCGGATGTGATCGATCTCCTGAAGGGAACCCCGATGCGACGATTCCTCCTGCCGGTGGCCGTGGTCGCGGCGCTCGCCACCGCGTGTTCCTCGACCAACGGCTCCGGCACGACCGTCACGAGCCCGGCGTCCGCGAACCTGAGCGGCAACACGGACGAGCCCATCGTGGCCGTGGTGAAGGCCGTCCTGCCGTCGGTCGTGAACGTCACCACGGACCAATTCAATCCCGAGGCGCCGAACCAGGCGGGACGGGGCGTGGGGACGGGCTTCATCGTCCGTTCCGACGGGATCATCGCGACGAACTGTCACGTCGTGGAGGGCGCCTCGAAGATCACGGTCTTCATGAACGGCAGCACCGGGAACCAGTTCAACGGACGCGTCATCGGCAGCGACTGCGAGCACGACCTCGCGATCGTGAAGGTGAACGCCACCGGCCTTCCCACGCTCGCGCTCGGCGACTCGTCGGCGCTCGAGTTGGGACAGCGGGTGGTGGCGATCGGCTATGCCCTCGGGCTCGACGGCGGACCGACCGTTACGACGGGGATCGTCTCGTCGCTCGATCGCACGATCCAGGCGCAGGATCCCGGTTGCGCCGTGGACACGTGCGGCCCCAACCAGACTCGGACGTACGCGAACGCGATCCAGACCGACGCCGCGATCAACCCGGGGAACTCGGGCGGCCCCCTCGTGAACCTGCAGGGCCAGGTCGTGGGCATCAACACGGCCGGCACGCAAAGCGCGGAGAACATCGGGTTCGCGATCGCGATCGACTCCGCGAAGGGCACGATCGAGCAGGCAGAGGCGCACCCGCTCGCGCCGAGCGCCTACATCGGCGTGATCCCGCAGACCGTGACGGCAGAGATCTCGATGCAGCTCGGGCTCGGCGTCGACCACGGCGCCTACGTGATCGCGGTCTCGAACGGTGGCCCCGCGGCCGCGGCCGGCATCGTGCAGGGCGACGTGATCGTGTCGCTCGACGGCCACGAGATCGACGGCACGGACGCGCTCGGGGGCCTGCTCGCGGACCTGAAGCCGGGCGACAAGGTCTCGGTGGGCGTCGTGGGCCCGAGCGGCCAGACGCAGACGGTCGACGTCACGCTCGGCACGCGGCCGCTGCCGACGAACCTGCCCTGAGCCCGGGGCGCGCGCTCCTACACTGAGCGCATGGGGCGATTCCGGATCCCGATCGGCCGCGTGCTCGGGATCCGGATCTCGGTGCACGCGACCTGGTTCGTCGTGCTCACGTTCGTCGCCTCCGGTGCGGTGATCGCGTTCGGCGAGGGCTTCCCCGAGCTCCCGTTCAACGAGCGGTTAGCGATGGGTCTCGTCACCGGCGTCGGGTTCTTCGCCTGCTTGCTCCTGCACGAGCTCGCGCACGCGGTCGTCGCCCGGCGGTTCGGGGTCGAGGTGCACCGCATCACGCTGTTCTTGTTCGGCGGCGTGGCGGAGATCGAGGGCGAGGTGCCGACGCCGCAGGGCGAGTTCGCCGTCGCGCTGGCCGGGCCGGCCACGTCGCTCACGCTCGGGTGCATGCTCGGGCTCGCGGCCGCGTGGGCGAGCGGCCGGAGCCTCACCGGCGCGGAGGGCGTGCTCGTCGCCCTCGCCGCCGGCAACGCGGTCGTCGCGCTGTTCAACCTCGTGCCGGGGCTGCCGCTGGACGGTGGGCGGCTACTGCGCGCGGGCCTCTGGAGGGTCACCGGGGACTTCACGAGGGCGACGAGGGTCGCCGCCGGCGCCGGACGCCTCCTCGGGGTCCTCGTCCTGGTCGCCGGCGTCGTGCTCCTCGCGACCGGCCATGCCGTGGGGATCTGGAACGCCGCGATGGGCGTCTTCCTGTGGCTCCTTGCCGGCCGTTCGGGGCGGGCGGCGCCGCCGAGGGAAGCGCTAGCCTTGCCGGATGAGGGTCAGGCTGCGCAACCCGGACCGTGATGTCGAGGTCTCGGGCGCGCGCACGGTTCGCGACCTGCTCCACGAGCTGCGGGTGAACCCGGACACGGTCCTCGTGATCCGCGCGGGTGAGCTCATCACGCGCGAGGCGCGGGTGCGCGAGGAGGACGAGATCGAGGTCCGCCCGGTGATCTCCGGGGGTTCGCGGTGAGGTGCGGCCGCTGCGGCGGCGGGGCCGTGATCGAGGTCCGGCGGAACAACGCCGCGTACTGCGCAGACTGCTTCCAGCGGGTGTTCCGGGGCCAGGTCCGCCGGGCGATCGACGAGCACGACATGATCGCCCCGGGCGACCGGATCCTCGTGGCGGTCTCGGGCGGGAAGGACTCGCTGGGGCTTTGGGACGTCTTGCTCGGGCTCGGCCACGACGCGACCGGCCTGTACCTGGGCCTCGGGATCGACGACTACTCGAGCCGTTCGGCAGCGGTCGTGCGCGCCTTCGCGTCGCAACGCGGCGCGGCGTTGAGGGAGGTGGACCTGCGACGCGACTACGGCTTCGACATCCCGACGGCCGGCAGGTCGGGATCGCGATCGACCTGCGCGGTGTGCGGCCTGTCCAAGCGCTACGTGTTCAACCGGGCCGCCCTCGAGGGCGGGTTCGACGTCGTGGCGACCGGCCACAACCTCGACGATGAGGCCGCCACGCTTCTCGGCAACACGCTTCGGTGGCAAACCGAGGCGATCGGCCGGCAGTCACCGGTGCTGCCGTCACGAGACGGCATGGTGAAGAAGGTGAAGCCCCTCTACCGGCTGTCCGAGCTCGAGACGGCGGCGTTCGCCTTCCTCCGAGGGATCGACTACGTCGTCGAGGAGTGTCCGCTCGTCGCCGGGAACACGCAGCTGCGCTACAAGGAGGCCATGAACGCGATCGAAGCGCGTTCGCCGGGCACGAAGGCCCAGTTCCTCCTTGGCTTCTTGGATCGCGCGTCGTCGCTCTTCCGTGCCGAGCGCGACGTCGAGCTGATCCGGTGCGAGCGCTGCGGGCAGCCGACGACCGGCCGCTTCTGCGCGTTCTGCCGGGCGCGGGCCCAGCTGCTGGGCGACGCGCTGGTGCCCTCAGACGTCCGCGAGACGGCGCGGGAGCTCGCGGAGGAAGTGCTACCGGTGGAGATCTACGGCGGACGGGCCGGATGAGCGCGCCCTTCGAGCCCGGGGAGCGGGTCGCGTTCGTCGACCAGCGCGACCGGACCTACCTCGTGAAGCTGCAGGCCGGCGGGACGTTCCACACGCACGGCGGCACGCTCGCGCACGACGAGGTGATCGGGCGAGAGGAGGGAAGCCGGTTCGAGACGTCGGGCGGGATGGTGCTCACGGCGTTCCGGCCGCGCTTCGCCGACTACGTGCTGAAGATGCCGCGAACGGCGCAGGTCGTGTACCCGAAGGACCTCGGCCCGATCCTCGTGCACGCCGACGTGTTTCCCGGCGCGCGCGTGCTCGAGGCCGGCACGGGGTCGGGGGCGCTCACGATCGCGCTCTGTCGCGTGACGGGATCCGAGGGGAGCGTCGTCTCGTACGAGCTCCGGCCGGAACACCGCGAACGCGCGATCGCGAACCTCGAAGGCTTCTTCGGCAAGGTTCCCGGCTGGCTCGAGCTGCGCGAGGGCGACGTCGCGGAGATCGCCGGAACCGGCGAACGGTTCGACCGGGCCGTCCTCGACCTGCCGGAGCCGTGGGCGCTGCTCGAGGCGCTGGGGGAGGTGCTCGAGGCCGGCGGCGTGCTCGCGGCCTATCTCCCCACGACCGTTCAGGTGCAACAGCTCGTGCTCGAGCTGGGGCACGCCGGCTTCCATCACGCGGAGACCTTCGAGACGCTTCACCGGTCCTGGCACGTCACCGAGCGGAGCGTCCGCCCCGACCATCGGATGGTCGGCCACACGGGGTTCGTGACGATCGGACGCCGGTTGTAGGCGAACCGCCCTGCTCAAGGCGCGTCCCATACGGCCGAAGGTCCAAGGAACAAGCGGCGATCGTGAACTTCGTCGCGGAAAGACTTACTCCGCGACCCGTCGATGCCGTAGGTATAGGTGAGGACCGTTGCACGGGAACGTCGCGGTGCGCCGATAGAATCGGGCCCGCTGGAGGTGGACGTGATGGCCGGCCACGAAGCAGACGTCGAGCAGTACGAGAAGCAGGTCCACGAGCTGCAGACGCAGGTGAAGTTCCTCGAGGACGAGATCTCCCTGCTCCGCCGCCGCCTCACCAACGCTCCCCGTCAGGTCACGATCCTCGAGGAGAAGCTGCTCGAGGCGAAGAACGACCTCTCGAAGGCCATGGGGCAGAACGACAAGCTCGCAGGCGCGCTCCGTGCCGAGCGTGAGCGCATCGAGTCGCTCGCCGAGGAGGTCGAGAAGCTCTCCCAGCCGCCGGCTTCGTTCGGCGTGTACCTCGTCACGAACGAGGACGACACGATCGACATCGTCACGTCGGGCCGGAAGATGCGCGTGAACGTCGCGCCGGAGATCGACGTGAAGCTGTTCGTGCCCGGTGCCCAGGTGATCCTCAACGACGCCCTGAACGTCGTGGAGGTCCTGCCTCCCGATCGCGCCGGCGAGGTCGTGAAGGTGAAGGACCGTCTCGGCGACGATCGGGTGATCGTCGTCGGGCGCGGCGACGAGGAGATGGTGGCCTACCTCGCCGGCGAGCTGCTCACGACGGGCGTGCGAGCCGGCGACCCGCTCCTGTTCGACCCGCGCTCGGGATGCGCGCTCGAGCTCCTGCCCAAGGAAGAGGTGGAGGAGCTCGTGCTCGAGGAGATCCCCGACGTGGGCTACGAGGACATCGGCGGCCTGGAGGGCCAGATCGAGTCGATCCGCGACGCGGTCGAGCTCCCGTTCCTCTACGCCGAGCTCTTCGCGGAGCACGAGCTCGAGGCGCCGAAGGGCGTCCTGCTGTACGGCCCGCCGGGATGCGGCAAGACGCTCATCGCGAAGGCCGTCGCGAAGTCCCTCGCCGAGAAGGTCCGCGAGCGCACCGGCCGCGAGGACGCGCGTTCGTACTTCTTGAACGTGAAGGGACCCGAGCTCCTCAACAAGTACGTCGGAGAGACCGAGCGGCAGATCCGCGAGATCTTCCAGCGCGCGAAGGAGCGGTCCGAGGAGGGACTTCCCGTGATCGTGTTCTTCGACGAGATGGACTCGATCTTCCGCACGCGCGGCACCGGGATCTCGAGCGACGTCGAGTCGACGATCGTGCCGCAGCTCCTGTCGGAGCTCGACGGCGTCGAGACGCTCAAGAACGTGATCGTGATCGGGGCGTCGAACCGCGAGGACCTCATCGACCCCGCGATCCTGCGGCCGGGCCGCCTCGACGTGAAGATCAAGATCGAGCGCCCGGACGGTCAGCAGGCGAAGGACATCATGTCGAAGTACCTGCACGCGTCGGTGCCGATCCACCCCGAGGAGATCTCGCGGTACGGCGGCGACGCCCAGCACGCATGCGTTCGCATGATCGAGCGCACCGTCGAGCAGATGTACGAGCCCTCGGACCGAAACCGGTTCCTCGAGGTCACGTACGCGAGCGGCGACAAGGAGGTCCTCTATTTCAAGGACTTCAACTCCGGCGCGATGATCGAGAACATCGTGCGGCGCGCGAAGAAGGACGCGATCAAGCGGTTCCTCTCGACCGGCGAGAAGGGCATCAAGATCGACGACCTGCTGCACGCGATCCGCGACGAGTTCAAGGAGAACGAGGACCTCCCGAACACGACGAACCCCGATGACTGGGCTCGGATCTCCGGGAAGAAGGGCGAGCGGATCGTGTACGTCCGCACGCTGCTGGGTGACGACGGCGAGGGCCGACAGGTCGAGCGGGTGAACGCGGGGCAGTACCTGTAAGGTTCCCGGGTGGCGATCGACAAGGTCTTCGGCACCGAGACGGAATACGGGATCGCGGCCGCCGGAGCCCCGGAGTTCAACCCGGTGCTCTCCTCGAGCGTCCTCATCTCGACCTACGCTGGGTCGCTCCGCCGGATCCGTTGGGACTACGAACAGGAGTCGCCCCTGCGGGATGCGCGCGGCTTCGAGCCCGTGCAGGCGCGCGAGGGCACCGAGGAGGATCTCGGGCTTGCGAACGTGATCCTGCCGAACGGCGCCCGGTACTACGTCGACCACGCACACCCCGAGTACTCGACGCCCGAGTGCCGCACGCCGCGCGATCTCGTCGTGCACGACAAGGCGGGCGAGCGGATCCTCGAGCGATCGCTCGACGAGGTGGCGCGGGCGATGCCGTCCACGCCGCATCTTTCCATCTACAAGAACAACTCGGACGGCAAGGGCAACTCGTACGGAACGCACGAGAACTATCTCGTCGACCGCGCGACGGCGTTCGCCGACCTCGTGCGCGACCTCACGCCGTTCTTCGTCTCCCGCCAGGTCTTCACGGGAGCGGGGAAGCTCGGCGCCGAGGCCCAGTGGGACGAGCGGGGCAAGGCGATCTATCAGCTGACGCAGCGCGCCGACTTCTTCGAGACCGAGGTGGGCCTCGAAACCACGCTGAAGCGCCCGATCATCAACACGAGGGACGAGCCTCACGCCGATCCCGACAAGTACCGCCGGCTGCACGTGATCATCGGCGACGCGAACCTCTGCGAGGTCGCACAGTTCCTGAAGATCGGAACCACGGCGATCGTGCTGAAGATGATCGAGGACGCCTTCCTGCCGAACCTCTCCCTGCAGTCTCCGGTCCAGGCGCTGCACGACATCTCACGTGACATCACGTGTACGGCAGCGGTTCCGCTCGCCGACGGTCGGCGGATGACCGCCGTGCAGCTGCAGTGGGAGTACTTCGAGCACGCGAGGAAGTTCGTCGATCGCGAGGACGACACCCCCGAGAACCGCGAGGTGCTCGAGCGCTGGGAGGCCGTGCTCGCCGCGCTGGAGACCGACCCGCTGTCGCTGCATCGCGAGCTCGACTGGGTGGCGAAGCACCGTCTCCTCGATGCGTACCGCGAGCGAGACGGGCTCGGCTGGGGCGATCCGAAGCTCCGGGCGATCGACCTGCAGTATCACGACGTCCGGCGTTCGAAGGGCCTGTACTACCGGCTGGAGGCCGCCGGCAAGGTCGAGCGACTCACCACCGACCACGAGGTCGACCTCGCGATCATGGAGCCGCCCGAGGACACGCGCGCGTACTTCCGCGGCAACTGCATCTCGCGATACCCGGACGCGATCGCCGCGGCGTCATGGGATTCGATCATCATGGACGTCGGGGCCGAGGCGCTGCAGCGGATCCCGATGCGCGAGCCGCTCCGGGGCACGAAGGCACACGTCGAGGAGCTCCTGGACGCCTGCGAGGACGCCGCGAGCCTCGTCGCCCACCTTCAGTCCTAGGCCGTTCGGGCCGATGGCCGAAGTAGAATCGATGCCCGTTCCCATGGAGTGAGGAAGCGATGCCCGAGCAGAAACGGATCCAGAAGAAGGGCGGAGACGACGGCGATCAGGCCGACGACGCCGGCCAGGTGAAGGCCTCCTCCAAGGCCGCCGAGCTCAAGGAGGAGATGGACGACATCCTCGACGAGATCGACTCCGTGCTCGAGGAGAACGCCGAGGAGTTCGTGAAGAGCTACGTCCAGAAGGGCGGGGAGTGACCGACCCCGGTCTGCCGGGTCCGTCCTTCGGGACGAACCCGAGCTTCGTGGACCTCCTCCGGGCCTCGCGGCCGGAGGCCCTGCCGCCGGCTCTCCGGCAACCCGTCGCCGCCACGGAGCTGTCGCTGCCGCACGGCACCACCGTGCTCGGCTTGAAGTACGTCGACGGCATGCTCATGGCCGGCGACCGGCGCGCGACGAGCGGCAACCTCATCGCCGACGCGAAGATGCGCAAGGTGTTCCCGGCGGACGACTACTCCGCGATCGCGATCGCCGGCGCGGCGGGGCAGGCCGTCGAGATCGTGAAGCTCTTCCAGCTCGAGCTGGAGCACTACGAGAAGATCACCGGCGACCGGCTCTCGCTCGAGGGCAAGGCCAATCGGCTCGCGCAGATGATCCGCGGGAACCTGCCGGCGGCCATGCAAGGTCTCGTCGTGGTGCCGCTCTTCGGCGGGTTCGACGAGCGACGCGGTGAGGGACGCATCTTCTACTACGACGCCACGGGCGGCCGGTGGGAAGAGGACGACTTCCAGACCACCGGCTCCGGAGGGATGTCCGCGAAGAACTCGCTCAAGAAGCGCTGGCGGGCCGGGCTCTCGCGCGAGGAGGCGACGCGCGTGGCCGTCGAGGCGCTGCTGGACGCCGCGGAGGACGACTCCGCAACGGGCGGGCCCGACCTTTCGCGCGGCATCCTCCCGAACCTGGTGGCCGTGACGGCGGAGGGTTCGGCCGACGTGCCGGAGGCCGAGGTCTCGGAGGCGGCCCAGGCCGTGCTCGCGGAGCGCTCCTGACATGTCGTTCATCCCGTACGTCGGACCCGAACAGCGGGTGAAGGAGTTCTCGGACTACGCGCACAAGGGCATCGCTCGCGGTCGTTCGGTGATCGGCTGCGAGTACGCGGACGGGCTGCTGTTCATCGCGGAGAACCCGTCGGCGACCCTGCACAAGATCAGCGAGATCTACGACCGCATCGCGTTCGCTGGCGTCGGCAAGTACAGCGAGTTCGAGGACCTTCGCATCGCGGGCGTGCGGCTCGCCGACCTTCGCGGGTACTCGTACGGCCGCGAGGACGTGAAGGCGCGCGACCTCGCGAACGCGTACTCGCAGGCGCTGTCGATGTCCTTCACGCAGCAGATGAAGCCGTACGAGGTGGAGATCCTCGTCGGCGAGGTGGACGGGGACGCAAGCGGGAACGTGCTCTACCACGTCCTGTTCGACGGGAGCGTGACCGACGAGCACGGCTATATCGCGATGGGAGGCCACGCGGAGGACCTCATGACCGCCCTGCAGCAGCAGTACCGGGAGAACTGGGACCTCGCGACGGCCGTGCGGGCGTGCGTGCAGGTCCTCGGGTCGCCCGACGGTCGCACGATCGAACCCGCCGCGATCGAGGCGGGCGTGGTGGACCGCACCCGGACGCAGCGCCGGAAGTTCCGCCGGCTCGACGACGCCGAAGTCGCCCAGATCCTGGGCGGGTCCTGAGGCCGGGGGGCCGGACGTGGACCGGCGCATCTTCGGCCTCGAGAACGAGTACGGGGTCACCTGCACCTTTCGCGGGCAGCGTCGCCTCTCGCCGGACGAGGTCGCCCGGTACCTGTTCCGTCGCGTCGTGCACTGGGGACGTTCCTCGAACGTGTTCCTCGAGAACGGCGCGCGCCTGTACCTCGACGTCGGCTCCCATCCGGAGTACGCCACGCCGGAGTGCGACGACATCGCCGAGCTCGTCACGCACGACAAGGCGGGGGAGCGGATCCTCGAAGGACTGCTGGGCGCCGCCGAGATGCGCCTGCACGAAGAGGGCATCTCGGGCCAGGTGTACCTGTTCAAGAACAACACGGACTCGGCGGGAAACTCCTACGGCTGCCACGAGAACTATCTCGTGGCGCGGCACGGCGAGTTCGCGAGGATGGCGGACGTCCTCATCCCGTTCTTCGTAACTCGTCAGATCTACTGCGGCGCAGGCAAGGTGCTCCATGGCCCCCGCGGCGCCCAGTACTGCATCTCGCAGCGCGCCGAGCATATCTGGGAGGGCGTCTCGTCGGCCACCACGCGCTCGCGGCCGATCATCAACACGCGAGACGAGCCGCACGCCGATGCCGAGCGCTTCCGCCGCCTGCACGTGATCGTGGGCGACTCGAACATGAACGAGTTCACGACGTTCATGAAGGTCGGCATCACCGACCTCGTCCTGCGGATGGTCGAGGGCAACACCGTGATGCGCGACCTCACGCTCGAGAACCCGATCCGCGCGATCCGCGAGATCTCCCACGACACCTCGTGCAAGCGCAAGGTGAAGCTCGCGAACGGGCGTGAGCTCTCGGCGATCGAGATCCAGACGGAGTACTACGAGAAGACCGCGCGGTTCATCGAGCGCCGCGGGCCGGACGAGGTTTCGAAGCAGCTGCTCGAGGAGTGGCGCGAGGCGCTGGAGGCGCTCGGCGGCGGCGCGCCGGAGCGGCTGGGCCGCAAGGTGGACTGGGTGACGAAGCGAGCGATGCTCGAGGCCTACATGGCTCGCAACGATCTTCCGCTCGCGTCGCCTCGCGTCGCGCTGCTCGACCTCGCGTACCACGACGTGAACCGGTCGCGTGGGCTCTACTACGTGATCGAGAAGGCCGGCAGGGTCGAGCGCGTCACCGAGGACCACGAGATCACCCTCGCGATGCGTGAGCCGCCCCAGACCACGCGTGCGAAGCTGCGCGGGGACTTCATCAAGCAGGCGAAGGCGAAACGGCGCGACTACACGGTCGACTGGGTGCACCTGAAGCTGAACGACCAGGCACAGCGCACGGTGCTGTGCAAGGACCCCTTCAAGAGCGTGGACGAGCGCGTCGAGCAGCTCATCGCGCACATGTGACGTGATGAGGCGAGGAGAGGGACGAGCTCCGTGACCGGCCCCGAGGCGGGTCGTCCGGTCCCGCCGCGTCCGGATCCCGAGGACGCGCCGCCGCCCGGCACCACGATCGACGTTCGTCTGCTGCTCTGGATCACGGGCATCACGAACGCGATCCTCGTCGGGCTCGTGGCGGCGGGCGCCGGCGGTCACTGGCTGGTCGTGCTGTTGTTCCTCGTCGACGTCGGGCTGCTCGTCGTGTGGTCGTCGATCGGCCACCGCTTCATGCTCGCCCTCGGCGAGCGGATCGGCGAGCGGATCAGCCGGCGTCGATCAGGAAGCTGACCAGCGGCGAGACTCGGCCGCGAGCCGTCCCGCGAGCACCCCGGCCGCGCCCGCCGCGAGGAAGAACTCGGGGTCGTCCGCGACGCCACGGCCCATCGTCCGCACGTCGAGACCGCGGCGCGCGAGCTCGTCGACCGCCGGGTTCCCGGTGACCTCCACGAGCTGATGGCGGGCTTCGAGCCCCGCGTCGCGGAGCGCCGACCACACCGCCTCGCGCCGCTCGTCGTCCTCCAGCGCCGGAACGGCGACGTTCGTCTCCACGAGGCAGACCCTGGAGAGGATCGTGAGCGAGTGGTGCGACACGACTCGGTGCCGCTCCCGCGTGTCCGCGAATGACACGCGGAGGGCGGGAATCGGACGCCCGCCCAGCGCTGCGACCGCGTTCAGCGCGTTGCCGCTCGCGAGCGCGCTCACACCCCACGTGGTCTCGGTGCCGACGTTGCCGGGGCCGTCGGCCACCACCACGGCATCGGCGCGAAGGATCTCGCTCGCCGCGAGGAGGCCGCTCCAGATCGTCACGGCCTCGAGCTCCCCGCCGAACGCCTGCCCGCACGTGATCCACTCGTCCAAGAGCCCGGCGTCACGGAGCTCGACGACCAGCCGGGAGAACGACCCCGCGAGCGCCGCCCCGTCCGTCATCACGTACGCGACGCGGGCGTCCGGCAGCGCGGCCTTCATGCCGGCCGCGACCGGCCCCACCATCGAGTGGAGCGGCGCGCACACGACCGGCAGCCCGTGCAGGTCGGCGTGCTCGAGCCGCTCGGCCTCCCGCTCCTCGACGGCGGCGACCGCGGTCTGCAACGGTGTGTAGCGGGCCTTCATCACGCGGCCGGGGAGCTCGTCGTCGACCGGCTCGCGGCCGAGCACCGCGATCACGAAATGCACGCCGCCGGTGCCGAGCCCGAGCTCGACCGCCGTCGTGTTGAGCAACACCTCGTCGCCCGCGGTCACCGGGCCGACGAGCGCGGGGTACGCGATCGCGCGGGCGAGCTGGTGCGTGCCCTCGATCGCCACCTCCAGCTCGTGCGCGCCGGGGCGCGCCTCACCGAGCGCGGTCACGACCGCGCGTCGTCGGCGGATCATCGGTGGCTCCGGAGCCCGAACACGGCGCGGATATGATGCCGCAGATGGAGCCTCTCGAACGACTGTTGAACCTCGTCGGGCTCCTGCTCGAGACGCGCCGGCCGCTCACGTTCGATGAGATCCGCGAGGCGATGCCCGAGGCGTACGGCGGCGAGAACATCGAGAGCGCGAAGCGCAAGTTCGAACGCGACAAGGACGATTTGCGGGCGTACGACATCCCGCTCGAGATCCACGACATCGACGCGTGGGGCACGGAGCAGGGCTACGTGATCCCCAAGGAGGCGTACTACCTCCCCGAGATCTCGTTCACGGCCGAGGAGATGGCGGCGCTCTACGTGGCGGCGCAGACCGAAGACGAGGACCGGACGGCCGCGAAGGCCGTCCGGAAGCTGCTGTACGGGTCCGAGGGCGGTGTGCTCGCCGGCCTCGCGGGAAGCCCGCTCGCGGCCGGCTCCGATACGCCGAATCGGCGCCTGCTCGCCGCCGCGGAGGCCGCGTTGCGACAGCGGCGCGTGAGCTTCGGCTACCGCACGTCCGCGGGCCGTGCCTCCGAGCGCGACGTCGACGCGTACGCGATGGTCTCCCGTGGCGGCCGCTGGTACCTGGTCGGCCACGATCGCGAGCGCGACGACGTGCGCGCCTTCCGGCTCTCCCGCATGACCACCGAGATCGACGACCGTGGCGAGGGGAGCTCGCCCCCGGAGGACTTCCGGGCGGCCGAGCACGTCCAGGCGCCGGCGGGCGACGGCGATCCCACGCAGGTCGCCCGCATCCTGTTCGCTCCCGACGTCGCATGGTGGGCGACCACAGGGCTGCCGGGGGCTCATCGTCGGACGCCGACGACGGACGGGCGCGTGGAGGTGTCCGTCCCGCTCGGCGACGAGGCCGCCGTCGCGGACTGGGTGCTCGGGTTCGGGCCCGACGCCGAGGCCGTGTCGCCCCTCGCGCTTCGCGACGAGGTCGTCCGAAGGCTGCGCGAGGCCGCGCGGTGACGGCCGAGCGCTCCAAGGCCGCTCGGGCCTCCGAGCGGCTCGGTCGGATGCTCGTGATCGTGCCGTACCTCGTGCAGCACCCAGGCACGGAAATCGCGGAGGCCGCTCGCGTGTTCGACGTTCCGGAGCGGGAGCTCCGCGACGACCTCGTGCTGCTGTTCATGGCCGGCCTCCCGCCGTACGGACCCGGCGACCTCATCGAGGTCGAGATCGACGAGGACCGCGTCCACATCTCGATGGCCGATCAGTTCTCCCGGCCGCTGCGGCTCACCCGCAACGAGGCGCTCGCTCTGTACCTGCGCGGCACGGAGCTGCTCGCTACGCCGGGTCTGCCCGATGCCCCCGCGCTCCGTTCGGCGCTCGCGAAACTCGCGGACGGGCTCGGCCCGGAGACCCTGGGTGAGGCCGCGCGGATCCAGACCGCCGACGCCGGCCGGCCGGCCGAGCTCCTCGACGTGCTCCGCGAGGCGGCCCGCGAGCGCGCGCGGCTCGAGATCGAGTACTTCGCGGCGTCGACGGGGGAGTGGACGGTTCGCTCGATCGACGCCGAGGAGGTGTTCGCGAGCCTCGGCAACTGGTACGTGGCCGCGTGGGACGTCACGCACGACGCGGAGCGTCTGTTCCGGGCCGACCGGATCCGGAGCGCTCGCCGCACGGGCGACGCGTTCGAACCGCGCGGGCTGGCCGGGGCCGGACGCGCGCTCTACACGCCCTCCGAGGAGGACGTTCCCGTTCGGCTGCTGCTTCGGCCGGCCGCGCGGTGGGTCGCGGAGTATTACGCGGTCGTCGACGAGATCGAACGGCCGGACGGCGCCCTGGAGGTGACGCTCCCGGCGCGGCGCCTCGGATGGGTGGCCGGGCTGTTGCTCCGGCTCGGGCCGGACGCGGAGGCCCTCGACCCCCCGGAGCTGCGGGAACGGGTGAAAGACCTCGCCGGGCGCGCGCTGGAACGGTACGAGGGGCCGGAGCGCGGTGCCCCCCGAGTGGGGTAGCCCCGTTCGGCCCCCCGGCGCTCAAGCGCCCCGCCCCAAGGGCCGATAGCTCCCGTGAGATGACAACCATCCGGACGACCTGCCCCCGATGCGGCGAAGTGGACATGGGCCCCGAGGCCATCCTCCTGAGCGTTCGCGACAACGGCCGCGAGGGAAGCTACAAATTCACGTGCCCCGGCTGCGCCGACGACGTGGAGAAGCGGGCCGACCGGAAGATCGTTGCCCTGCTGGTGTCGGCGGGCGTCGACATCGAGCGCGGCGACGGCGGCATGGGTGGCTCCGACCACCTCTTCGACCGCGAGGTGGAGGAGGGGCCCGTGAACCCAGAGCTCGCGCCCGGCGGGCCGCCCCTGTCGGCGGACGACCTCATCGAGTTCCACTACCTGCTCGAGGACGACCGCTACATCCAGGACTTCCTCGCCACGCAGTAGGCCCGGTAGCATCGGGTCGTGACCACCTGGCTCCTCGTGTGGCTCGTCGTGTCCCTCGTCGTGGGCGGTGCGCTCGCCGCGATCCTCGTCGGGCTCATCCAACGGCTCATCGTGCTGAGCCGCGCGCTG
Organism: Actinomycetota bacterium; assembly: GCA_036556805.1. Classification (GTDB taxonomy): domain Bacteria; phylum Actinomycetota; class UBA4738; order UBA4738; family HRBIN12; genus DATBIS01. The sequence continues at coordinate 28,444 of DATBIS010000121.1, forward strand.
CGGCAGTTCCAGGACGAGCTGCAGCCCACGGCGGACGCGATCAAGCGCGAGAGCGCCCGCGCCGCCGAGCGCTCCGGCTCGATCGGGGAGCGAGCCGCCTTCCGCCGTGCCTGAAGGGCCGGGGTAGACTCGATCCGAGTCGACCGCCAACCGCCCCATGCTGAACATCGGACCGCTCGAGCTGCTGCTCATCTTCCTCATCGCGCTGATCGTGGTGGGGCCCAAGAAGCTGCCCGACCTCGGCCGCACGATCGGCCGGGGCATGCGGGAGTTCCGCAAGGCGCAGGACGAGGTGCGCCAGAGCCTGCAGTTCGACGAGCTGCGTGACGTGAAGCGCGACATCGCGGACACGCAGCGGGGCGTCCGGGAGGCCCTACGATTCGACTCGGCCAAGCCTCGCGGCGAGGGAACGGTGCCCAACGGTGATGCGGTTCCCGAGACCACGCCCCCCGCCTCGGCGACGCCGGCGACGCCGCCGTCTTCGGGGGCGGCCGAGCCGCCTGCCGTGCCCGACGGGCCCGAGGCGACGCAGGACCCGCCGACCGAGGCCGAATAGACCCGTCGATGGCGCTCCTGCCCAGGATCCGGCGCACCTCGAAGAACGCCGAGGGCACGATGACGATCATCGAACACCTCGAGGAACTCCGCTATCGACTGGTGGTCGCGATCGGGGCGATCGGCGCCGGCTCGATCGCCGGGTGGTTCCTCTACAGCCCGGTCATTCGCCTGTTGATCCATCCCTATTGCGACTACTGGCAGACGATCCCGCCGGAACGCCGCGTGACCCAGAGCTGCAACCTGTTCTTCAACAGCGCGATCGCGGGCGTCCTCATCAAGCTCAAGGTGGTCGTGTTCCTCGGGTTCGCGATCGCGCTTCCGATCGTGCTCTATCAGCTCTGGCGGTTCATCGTGCCCGGGCTCAAGGATCGGGAGCGCCGCATGGCGATCCCGTTCGTCCTTTCGTCGACGGTGCTGTTCGCGCTCGGCATGCTGGTGGCGTACCTCACGTTGCCCAAGGCGCTGTCGTTCCTGCTGGGGTTTGCCGGCGGTCCGTTCGTGCCGCTGCTCACGGGCGACCAGTTCCTCTCGTTCGTGATCCTCGTCGCGCTCGCGTTCGGCCTGTCGTTCGAGTTCCCGCTGGTGCTCATCTTCCTCTCGATCGTGGGAATCCTCTCGAGCGCGAAGATGCGTGGCTGGCGAAGGCCGGCGATCCTGTGCATTTCGGTCTTCGCGGCGGTGATCACACCGAGCTCCGACCCGTACTCGATGCTCGCGATGATGGTCCCCATGTACCTGTTCTACGAGGGGTCTATCATCGTCACCCGACTGATGGGGAAGTAGTGGCGATCAAGGGCAAGACCAAGGCGAAGAGCAAGCCTCGATCGGTCGCGCGAGCGCCTCGCGCGGTGCCGGTCGAGGTGAAGCCGCCCTTCTTCCTGCGCCGCTGGGTGCAGGTCTCGCTCGCGTTCGTCGCCGGCCTCGGCGTCATGGTCGTCCTCATCTGGGCCACGAACGGCGTTCGCGACCAGAACCGGACGAAGGAGCAGACGCGCTCGCGCGAGTCGGCCCGGCGGGTCGTTCAGGAGTGGCAGACCACGGTGGACTCGGCGCTCTCGACCTTCGGCCCCGCGCAGGCGGGCGGCGCGCCGCCGACGCTGTTCCCCGACCTCTCGGCCGCGATCGACGCCACATCGAACGGCAAGCCGCCGCAGGATCTCGAGCAGGTGGCGAAGGACGCGGGTGACCTCGCGCGGACCACCTCCGACACGCTCGACGGCGTCGAGCTCTCCTCGCTCATCGCGGACAAGGGCCTGCGCGCCGAGGAGGCGATCTGGGTGCTCGACTCCCAGAAGCGCATGGCGTTCGCCTTCAAGCTCTACGGACAGGTGGCGGGGATCATGGGCGAGGCCGCGAAGGCGACCGACGCCGAGCAGGTGCAGCTCGCGAAACGGGCGAGCTCGATCGCACAGCTCGCGGTCGACGCGTTCCAGGATGGCTACGAGAACTACACGAACGCGCTCGCGAGCGTGGGTCTCTTCACCGGCGGCACGCCGGCGGGCGGGTAGCGGCTCCGTGGACGCCGCGACGCTCGTCGTGGTCGCGAACCCGGCCGCCGGGGCGGGCAAAGCCGGACGGCTGATCGGGAAGGTCGACACGCAGCTCCACGCGCTCGGTGTGCCGCATGAGATCCGGGTTTCCGAGTCGGCCGCCGACCTCGAGCGGATCGCGCGGGCGGCGGCCGACGACGGCGCCGACGTCGTGGCAGTGCTCGGGGGCGACGGTTCGGTGAACGCGGTCGCGAACGGCCTCCTCGGCACGAAGGCCGCGCTCGCCGTCCTCCCGGCCGGCACGGGCGACGACTTCGCGAAGGCGATCGGGCCGAGCAAGCTGGAGGCGGCGGCGGCGCGGCTCGTCGATCCGACGATCCGCGAGATCGACGTGGTGCGCGTGGTGGCCGGAGCGACGGAGCGGCATTTCGTGAACATCGCGGGCGCCGGCTTCGACTCCGAGGTCAACGAGACGGCGAACGCGATGACGGTGAGGCTGGGGAGCACGGGCACGTACGTGCTCGCCGTCCTGCGGACCCTCAAGACGTTCACGCCGGCCCGATACGAGATCACCGTGGACGCGGAGACCCTCACGCTTTCCGCCATGCTCGCGATCGTGGGCAACAGCGTGTCGTACGGCGGCGGGATGAGGGTGCTGCCGACGGCCTCGATCACCGACGGCCTGCTCGATGTGTGCATCGTGGAAGAGCTGTCGCGTGGGGCGTTCCTCCGAGCGTTCCCGCGTGTGTTCCGCGGCACGCACGTGAGCCACCCCAAGGTGCGCATGTTGCGAGGGCGCACGGTGAAAGTGGAAGCGGACCGGCGCATCCAGGTCTACGCGGACGGGGAGCGCGTGGGCCCGCTGCCGGCGATCTTCGAGATCGAGCCGGGAGCGCTCCGGGCGGTCGTGGACCTCGAAGCGAGGACGGTGAGGTAGATGGACGGCATGCTGCTCGTGCACGCGTTCCCGCTCGACGCGCGGATGTGGGAACCACAGCTTGCCGCGTTCGACGCGAGCGGCGTTCCCGTGGTCGCGCCGCACCTGCCGGGGTTCGGCGGCACCGCGTCGGCCGGCGACGTCATGACGATGGAGGCGGCCGCCGGCCGGTGCCTCGCCGAGCTCGACGCCGCAGGCGTGGATCGCGTGGTCGTGTGCGGCCTCTCGATGGGCGGCTATGTCGCGCTCGAGCTGTGGCGGGAGGCCCGCGACCGGATCGCCGGACTGGTGTTCGCGAACACGAAGGCCGAGGGCGACACGCCCGAGGCCGCGGCGAAGCGACGGGAGCTCGCCGAGAAGCTGCGGACCGAGGGCAACGTGCTCGTCGCAAACCCACCGCCGTTGCTGTCCGACGGCGCGAGCGCCGAGCTCCGCGAGCGCGTCACGGGGATGATCGCCGATCAGCCCGCGACCTCGATCGCCGCCGCGGCGCTCGGGATGGCCGAGCGGCCCGATTCCACGGGCGACCTCGCCGGGATCGACGTCCCGACGCTCGTGATCGCCTCGGACGCGGATGCGTTGATCCCGGCCGGGGTCAGCGCGCCGATGGCCGAGCGCATCCCCGGTGCGGAGCTCGCGACGATCACGCACGCCGGGCATCTCTCGAACCTCGAGGCTTCCGAGGAGTTCGATCGCCTCCTGGAATCGCACCTGGGGCGCTGCGGGCTGGCCTAGCACCTCGCGAACCTAGACTGGGTCCATGACCGATTCCGCGGCGTTCGCCGCGCAGTATCCGTTCCCGCTGGACGACTTCCAGCGCGAGGCGATCGAGGCCCTCGACGAGGGGGGTTCGGTGCTCGTAGCCGCCCCCACGGGGTCGGGGAAGACGGTCGTCGCCGAGTTCGCGATCGAGCAGGCGCTGCACCACGACGCAAAGGCCTTCTACACCACCCCGCTGAAGGCACTGTCGAACCAGAAGTTCGGCGACCTCGTGGCGAGGCACGGCGCGGCGAAGGTGGGCCTGCTCACCGGGGACAACTCGATCAACGCCGAGGCGCCGGTCGTCGTGATGACGACCGAGGTGCTCCGCAACATGTTGTACGAGCGAAGCGAGACCCTGACGCACCTCGCGTCGGTCGTCTTGGACGAAGTGCACTACCTGCAAGACCCGTACCGCGGGGCTGTGTGGGAGGAGGTCCTGATCCACCTCCCCAGAAGCGTGAGCGTCGTCTGCCTGTCGGCGACGATCTCGAACGCGGAGGAATTCGGCGAGTGGATCGGGACGCTCCGGGGCGCGACGCGCGTCGTGATCGAGGAGCGGCGCCCCGTGCCGCTCGAGCACCACTACCTGATCGGCGAGCAGCTGCATCCCATGCACGTGGAGCACGGGGGCGTGCTCCTGCCGAACCCGCACGTCGTCGCGATGGACCGAAACGAGTCGCGCTCGACCGGCCGGCACGGGCGCCGCCAACAGCACGGCGCGGCGCGATACGAGCGCTACGAACGCAGGCTCCGAGCTCCCCGGCGCGAAGATGTCGTGGAAGTCCTTGCGGAGCAAGAGATGTTGCCCGCGATCTACTTCGTCTTCAGCCGCGCCGGGTGCGATCGGAGCGTCCGCTGGCTGCGTGAGTCGGGCCTCCGGCTGACCTCGCGCGACGAGATCGAGCGGATCCGGGAGTTCGCGGAGATGCGCGCGGCGTGGGTGGACGACGAGGATCTCGCGACGCTCGGCTTCTTCGACTTCCTCGACGGGCTCACGCGCGGGGTGGCGGCCCACCACGCCGGGATGCTGCCGGTCTTCAAGGAGACCGTGGAGGAGCTCTTCGAGGCCGGGCTCGTCAAGGTCGTCTTCGCGACCGAGACACTCTCGCTCGGGATCAACATGCCGGCGAAGACCGTGGTGATCGAGGACCTCTGGAAGTTCCAGGGCGAACGGCACGAGATCCTCAGCCCGGGGGAGTACACACAGCTCACCGGCCGCGCGGGGCGGCGGGGAATCGACGCGATCGGCCACGCGGTGGTGCTGTATCAACGCGAGATCCCGTTCGAGCGTGTGGCGGGGCTCGCGGCGACGCGCACCTACGACCTCAGGTCGTCGTTCCGCCCCTCCTACAACATGGCGGTGAACCTCGTGCGGAACTACACCCCGGCCGAGGCGCACGAGCTCCTGAACTCGTCGTTCGCGCAGTTCCTCGCCGACCGCGGCGTCGTGACGCTCGAACGCCAGCTCGCGCGCGACCGGGCGGCCCTCGACGGCTACCGCGCGAACATGGCCTGTGACCTGGGCGACTTCGAAGAGTACTGGGGGCTGCTCCAGACGGCGCGACGGCTGCGCGACGAGGCCCGCCGGGGCCGGGAACGGGCGCGAGCGGACGCGGTGCGGACCGCCGTGGCCACGCTCGCGCCCGGGGAGGTCGTCTTCGTGCCGAGGGCGAAGCGGCGCGGGCTCGCGGTGGTGGTGACGACGCGCGAGGGGAAGCCGACCGTGCTCACGCAGGACCGGCAGCTCTTCCGCGTGTCCGCGAAGGACTTCGATGAGCCGCCCGTCGCGCTCACGCGCATCCAGCTGCCGAGGTCGGGGAGCGCGCGCAGCGCGCGGTACCGGCGGGACGTCGCCTCCCGCCTCGTGAACCTCTCGGTTCGTGCGCCGGCACCGCGAGCGCGAGGCATCCTCGACCCGGGAGTCGAGCGGCAGGCGTCGAAGCTCGAGGCCGCGGCCGAGGCGCATCCGTGCCGGATGTGTCCTGAGCGAGCGAAGCACGAGCGTTGGGCCGAGCGCGCCAGCGATCTTGAGCGGCAGCTCCGCGGCGTCGAGCGTCGGATCCGCACGCGCACCGAGACGCTCGGGCGCCAGTTCGATCGCGTGCACGCCGTGCTCGAGGAGCTGGGGTATGTCCAAGGTTGGGAACTGGAGCCGAGGGGACGGATGCTCGCGCGCATCTACGGCGAGGGCGACATCCTCGTCGGCGAGGCGCTCGCCGACGGGCTCCTCGACGGGTTGTCGCCGGCGGAGGCCGCCGCGTTGGTCTCGACGATGGTGTTCGAGTCGCGCGAGCGGACGCCTGCCCCCGGAGAGCTGCCCACGGCCGAAACCGAGGCGCGGTTCGAGCGGCTGCGCGCCGTGTGGCGTCGCGTGCGTCGCACGGAGGACGAACATCACGTCCAGCTCTGCCGCGAGCTCGACGCCGGCTTCGCGACGCCGGTGTTCCACTGGACCGAGGGGAAGCCGCTCGTCGACGTGCTCGCGGAGACGGAGATGGCGCCGGGCGACTTCGTCCGCAACTGCAAGCAGCTCGTGGACCTGCTCCGGCAGATCGAGGACGTCGCGCCTACCGAGACCGCGGACCTGGTGCGGCACGCCCGCGACGGCGTGCTGCGGGGCGTCGTGGCCTACACCGGCGTCTGACCGCGGCTACCCTGGGCCGCGATGAGCGGGAGCGCCTTCGGCGATCTCACGGTGATCGTGAACCCGAACGCCGCACGGGGCGTGGTGGGGGAGCGCGTGCCGGAGCTGCGTGAAGCCCTTGCGGCGCAGGGACTTCCGTACGAACTGCACATGGCGGGGTCGGCGCGTGAGGCCGAGGACGCCGCGCGCGGCGCCTTACGGTCGGGCGGCCGCTTCGTGGTCGCGGTGGGAGGCGACGGCACCGTCCAGGCCGTGCTCAACGGGTTCTTCGACGACGGACGACCGATCGTCGAGGGGCCGGTGCTCGGGGTCGTAGGGGCCGGAAGCGGCTGTGACCTGCTGCGCACGTTCGGCCTGCCCTCGGGGACGACCGACGCCGTCGGCCACCTCACCGGGGAGAACGTGTATCCGTTCGACGTGGTGCGGGCGACGGTGACCGGACCCGGTGGCGAACGGGTCAGCACGTACGTCCACAACCTCGCCGAGGTCGGCCTCGGCGCATCCGTGCTCCTGCGGCGCAAGGACCTCCCCGCGTGGACCGGTCGCGCGCGGGACTTTCTCGGCTTCTGGCTCGCCCTCGCCCGCTCGCGATCCGTCCGCGTCACGATCGAAGCCGACTCGCGGTCGTTCGAGGCCGAGGCGTTCAACGTCGTGATCGGCAACGCGCAGTTCACGAACGGGGGCCTTCGGCTGTCACCTCGGTCCTTCCCCGGCGACGGCGTCCTCGACGTGCTGGTCTTCACCGGCCCGCGCTCGGACGCCGTCACGATGCTGCCGAGGATCTTCCGCCACGGCGACCACGTTCCCGATCCGCACATCCACGAGATGCGATCGAAGATCCGAGTCGCGATCGACGCCGACCGAACGCTCGCGGTCGTCGCCGACGGCAACGACCTCGGGCAGACACCCGCCACGTTCCAGATCCTGCCTCGGCGGATCCTGATGAAGCTGTAGGGTGGCCGCCGTGGGGGATC
>DATBIS010000122.1:0-3247 GCA_036556805.1 Actinomycetota bacterium
CGCACGGGGGAGTGGTTCTCGGTGAACCACTGGGACGTGGTGCCCGACCTGATGACCACCGCGAAGGGCCTGACGTCGTCGTACCTGCCGCTCGGAGCCCTGGCGATCTCACCGGCGATCGCCGCCCACTTCGACGAGCACGTGTTCTGGGGCGGGCTGACCTACAACTCGCATCCGCTGTCGTGCGCGGCCGCGCTCGCGGCGATCGACGTGCTCGAGCACGACGACCTGGTCGGGAACGCGAAGCGCATGGGCCAGGTCATGGCCCGCCACCACGAGGAGCTGATGTCGAAGCACCCGAGCGTCGGCAGGGTGCGCAACATCGGCCTGTTCGGCATCGTCGAGCTCGTGAAGAGCCGCGAGACGATGGAACCGCTCAGCCCCTTCAACGTGCTCAACGACACGATGGCGGAGGTGAACCGCGCGCTGCTCGAGCGCGGTTTGTTCACGATGGTGCGGTTCAACGGGATCATGACGAACCCGCCGTTGTGCATCGATGAGGATCAGCTCGGCGAGGGCTTCTCGATCATCGACGACGTGCTCTCGGTCGCCGACGACGCCGTGGACGCATGACGGCCCGGTCGAAGGCCCGCGCTCCCTCCTCCGCCGGGAGGAACTGGGCGATCGCCGCGGCCGTCGTCACCGGCGGCTCGACGCTGCTCTACGTCTGGCTCATCGTGAACGAGTCGGACGAGCACGACCTCGGCCGGGTCGCGGCCGTCGTCGGACTCTTCCTGCTCGCGACCGCGTGCTCGATCGGCGCCGTCGTGCTTCGCTCACCCGACGCCCGCCATCTCGCCGGCGCGGCGGGGACCGGACTGCTGGTCTCGCTGGGCGTGCTCGCGCTGTTCTCGATCGGCCTGCTCCTGTTGCTCGCGGCGGGTCTGCTGATCATGGCGATCGGGGCCGCCCGGTCGGAGCGTCGAACCACCTCCAAGGCTCGCGTGCTGCTCGCGTTCGCCGCCGGCGCGGCGCTGCCGTGGGCGCTCGTGCTGATCGCCTGACGCGCTCCCGCCTACCGCACCCCGGCGATGTCGACGTACTCGAAGTGCATGCCGTCGGGCACGGTCCAGCGACCTCCCCAGGTGAAGCCATGGCGGGCCATCGCCTTCACGAGCACCTTCGGCTGCTGCGGCCGTGCGCCGTACGGGTTCGTGAGGGAGTTGATGTCGACCGCGGCGCCCCACGAGTGATGCGAGATCCCACCCGTCGGGCGGCGCATCACCATGCGCGCGTTGTAGCACCCGGCGAAGTTGCGGATCGCGCCCCGCCGTCCGAGGCGATCGAGCTCGTTCATCGCCCCGATCAGCGCGGGGAACAGCCGTTCATGGCACGTGAAGCGTCCGAGCAGGGGCACCCGTCGGGAGACCAACCGCTGCCGCGGGAACGACGGGTGCATGCGCAGGTACCCGGGACGCCTCGGGTCGGGATAGGCGCGGAACTCGCCGAACCCGCGTTTCATCAACACGGGTGGCCAGACGGCATCACCGTGGCGGCGGAACTCGGCGTGGCCGGGCCGGCGGACACGCGGCCGGTAGCCCGGCCCGAGCAGCGGGGCGATGCGGCGGGCCAGCTCGGCCTCCGTCGGGTGCGTGCGCATCGCCAACAGGGCGAAGCGGTCGTGGCGCACGCCCAGCCGACGACCCGTGATGCGCGAGACCATGACCTCGCTCCACGACACGACCTCGTCGGGCACGATCGCGCCGACCGTGACGCGCCCTCCGGCGAAGACCATGCGGTCGCCGACATCGAGCCGGCGGATCGCCGCGCTCGACGTGCCCAGCACACCACGGCCGGCCCGCCAGGCATCGAGCACGGTCTCGCGCCACGCGCCGGGGATGAACGGCGCCATGTCATCGACCTTCGCGGCCATCACCTCGATCGGGAACCGGTAGCGACCGCCGGAACGATCGACGACGGCGCCTCCTTCGCGCATCGAGCGCTTCATCCAGAGCGTGTCGCCGGCGATCACGGCCACCGACTCCGTTCCCGGCAAGCGTTCGAGCTTCGGCGTGAGCCCGCCCGGCAGCCCGCCGGTCCGCCACATCAGGTAGGCGGGCGGAACCCAGGCCCGGCCCGGTTGGGAGGCGCTGGCCGGGACGATCGGCTCGGGCGCCAAGCCCAGGGCGATCGTCACGGCGGCGCCCAGGGCGAGCACCAACGCGACCCGGCGGGCACGGGGAAGCATCGAGCCAGGGTACCGCCGCTCGACGAGGCGGGCACCCGCTTCCCGCGAGGGGCACGTTCCGTTCACGGTTTGGGACGTATCTCCACGGCGCCATCGATGACCCGCGTCTCGTAGCTGTCCGCCGGCCTCGTCGCGGGACCTCGAAGGACCCGGCCGTCCGCCAGGTCGAACACGCTGCCGTGGGCGGGGCAGGTCACGGTGCTCGTCGACTCGCCGAGCTTCACGCGTCCACGGTCGAGGGGTGCTCCCTGGTGCGTGCAACGGCTCCCGATCGCGAAGACGCGATCGCCCGACCGAACGAGCAGCACGCTCGTGTCCTCGATCGCGACGCGCAGACCCTTCCCCTCGGCCACCTCGCCGAGTGGGCCGGCCGCGATCCATCCGTCGTCGGACATCGCGCCGGAGCCTATCGCCCGGGTGCGAGCGTCACACGCATGCCCGGACGTCGTGAGCGGCGGACGTCAGGTCGCGGCGGCGACGCCCGACCAGCGCTCGGCCCAGCCGGCGAGCTCTTCGACGACGGCGGTGAGGTCTCGTCCACGCTCGGTGAGGTGGTATTCGATCAGCACGGGGGTGGACGGCGTGACATCGCGGGTCACGATGCCTTCGGCTTCCAGCTCCTTCAGCCGCTCGGAGAGCACGGCGTCGGAGATGTTCGGGATCGCGTTCCGGAGGTCACCGAACCGTGACGAGCCGGTCTGCAGCGCGCGCACGATCTGCGGGTTCCACCGCTTGCCGATGAGCTCGGCCGCCCGCTGGAAGTGCTCGCAGATCGGGGCTTCGTCGGCCATCGTCGGTCGTGGGTCCTTCCGTCCGGGGGCATCCTATGCGCCGATCCCGGGTATCGGTCCAAGCACACTCGTTCTTTCGAAGTCGAGGTACTCTGGAATAGATAGTACCTAACCTTGCGTTAGCAGTGTATGCCTCGCCGCGAGGGGCGGCGAGCACGGATCACAGGAGGGAAGCATGGCCGAGGCAGTCCGAGAGATCGACGGCGTTTCACTCCCGCCGGCCGGCAAGTACGAGCTCGACCCGACCCACACCGAGATCGGCTTCGTG
>DATBIS010000123.1:0-3488 GCA_036556805.1 Actinomycetota bacterium
CGGTGCGGACCGCACGCTCCGGGTCGTCCTCGTGTGCGACGGGCGCCCCGAAGAACGCGAGCACGCCGTCACCGGCGAGATCCTTCACGGTGCCGCCGTATGCCTCGATCGCGGTCACCATGCGCGCGACCGCGTCGCCGACGACGAGCTTCAGCTCCTCGGGGTCGAGACGCTCGCCGAGGGCGGTCGAGCCGACCAGGTCGGCGAAGAGCGCGGTGACGACGCGCCGTTCATCACGGACGTCCACCCGGGAATCCTGCGACACGCGGGGCGCCGCGACAATCGGGTGGACGACAGCCGGTGGCCGGCGGGGTCGGCGCAGAGGCTATCGGTTCGCAGGTCGCAGAGCGGCCCGAACGAAGAGCAGCACCTCACGTTCCCTGCGGCGCAACGATGCCCGGCCCTTGTTCGAGCCCACCACTGCGTTGAGCACGCTGGCTTCGGTGAGCGAGCCGACGACCGCCGTATAGAGCGTGAACAGCAGCATCGCCGGGTCCTGGTCACGGATCTCGCCGGCATCCATACCCGCCTGCAGGAACTCGATCGCCCGTTTACGGAGCGGATCGAGCACGTCGGCGAACCGGTCGAACGCCGTCGGGCCGAGGCGGGCCGCTTCCCGCACGAACATCGGGAACTCCGGCCACTCCGCCGCCAGACCGAACACGCCGTGGATCACCGCCTCGGCTCGGTCCCAGTAGGTTTCCTTGCCCTCGAGCGCGGCCGAGAGCTCCGAGCCGAGGCGCTCACCCGCGGCCTGCAGGCACGCCTCGAGCAGCGCCTCCTTGTTCGGGAAGTAGTACAGGAGCGTCTGCTTGCGCACCCCGACGGCCGTCGCGATGCTCTCGAGGCTCGCGCCCTTGTAGCCGTCGCGGCCGAACTGATGGATCGCCTCGGCCACGATCGTGGTGCGCCGCTGCTCGCCGCCGACGCGGGGCACGTGCTACTCCCAGGTCTTCCTGGCGCCGCGACGCTCGATCGGGCGGGTGCCCTCCCAGCGCTTCAGCCACTCCGGACCGCTCGGACCGTAGGGCGGCGGGGTCTCGCCGCGCTCGGCTCGCCGCAGGGCCTCCCACCAGGTCGTGCGATCCTCGTCGAGCAGCTCGGCCACCGCCTGCGTCATGCGCGCGGTGAAGGCCTGATGCACCTCGCCCTCCTCGGGGAACAGCGGCGCGCCGATGCGCACGCGCACCGGCGGGCGACCCGCGAGCGGCCACCACCGGCCCCTCGGCATCGCCTGATACGCGCCGCGGATCCCGATCGGCACCGCGCCCACCCCCGCCTCGATGCAGAGCCGCGCCGTTCCGTGGCGGAACCGCTTCGTATGTCCATCGGGCGAACGCGTGCCCTCGGGGAAGACCACCAGGCTCCACCCGTCGTCGAGCAGCTCCCGCGCCTTGGTGACCGCGTTGCGCGCACCGCGCGAGCGGTCGATCGGGAACGCCCCGTACGTGAGCGCCGTGAACGCCGCGCGCCACCACACGTCGAAGAAGTAGTCGCGGGCGGCACCCACCGCGGTCTTCTCCTGCCACCGTTCGGGCAGCGCGGTCATGATGATCGTGGCGTCGAGGTGGCTCGAGTGGTTCGAGAAGAAGATCACGCCGCCGTCGAGCGATCGAAGGTGCTCCAGCCCGTACACGCGGAGCGCCACCTGGCTGCGCAGTAGCGGCCCGAGGCCGGCGTTCAGGATCACGAGACGCGCCGCGGTGCCGGCACCCGTGCGTGCCCAGTCGGTCGGGAAGACCGGATCCTCGCGCGGCGGCGTGTGCGGTTCGGCGCTCCGCGGCACCATCGGCCGCCGGCCCCACCGGAACCCTTCGGCCATCGTCCTCAGCTCGTCGCGCATGCCCATCGAGACCGCCCCTCAGCGCACGTCCGCGATCATCACCGGCGGCGCGTGGAAGTAGGTGATCGAGGGCGACGAGCCGACCGTGTCCTTCGCCATCTCCAGCGCGTCCCGCATGGAGTCCGCGCGCCGGTACCCGAGCCGCGACACGCTCGAAGGGTTCCCCCCCACGAAGATCACGTCGCCGGCATGGTCTCGCCCGTGCGCGCCCCAGTACCACATGTAGAAGGGGTGCACGCCGTGGTAGGCGTGGCTCGTGCGATACAGGTGCACGTACCACGGGTCGGTCGCGTATCGCTCCTCGAACTTCGTCTCGATCGTCTTCGGATCGGTGCTCTCGGCGAGCACCTCCTCGAAGAAGTCGATGTAGCTCGGGTGGTGGATCGCGTGGAACTCCCAGGGCACCGGGTGGTGCAGGATCACCACCCCTCCCTGCTTCACGAGCGGCTTGTTCCGGTACATGTTGAAGAGGTATCCGAGGCCCAGGCAGTGCACGAGGATCGGGTTCAGAATCGAGTTCACGTTGTACGGCCCGAGGTAGGGCACTCCCATGATCAGCACGTCGGCCTGGCCGTCGACCTCGACCAGCTGCTGACGGTGCAGGTTCGCGAGCGTGCGCTCGTGCACAGCCTCGACCTCGCCGGCGTTGACGCCTGTGAGCTTGTACGGGGCTTCGATGCGGCGGAAGAACTCACGACGCACGCGTGGCGGCGCGACGTCGTTGGCCTTCTTCGCGGCCATCATCACCGCCTGATCGGTCGCGCTCCATTCCCACTCGCGCTTGTTCAGGAAGCCGAGGTTCGACGGGAACGTCTCCGAGTTCACCGTGGTCTCGATCTGGAAGATCTTCACCCCCGCGTCCTTGAGCACCCGGCCCATGCGGTTCACCGAGTCGTTGATCGCGCTGTGCCCCTCGCGCGGATCCATGTACGACTTCGAGTGCAGCATCGTGTCCACGTTGTGATGGTGCTTGAGGCTCCGGTACCCGGCGAGGCCGACCCCGACCGACTTGTGCCCACCGTCCATCGCGACGAGGTTGACGTTGACGTAGACGATCAGGTCGCTCTCGGCTGCGCGCCTGGAGATCTCGACCATCTCGTTCTCGCTGGTCCGTCCGATCTCGAGCAGGCCCTGCGGGTCCTCGGCGTCGAAGTTCTTCAGGTGCTCGGGGTAGAACGAGCGGTAGACCCGCTCGCCGACCGCGCGGCGGATCTCGGCGGCGGTCATTCGGCGGTGCAGCGCGGTCGCGACGATCAGCTCCACGTCTTCGACGCCCGCGCGAGCCGCCAGCTCGATCACGTGCTCCAGGATCGGCTGGCGGATGTCGGGCGTGCGCATCGGCGGCAGGGGGATCGAGATGTCGTCGATCGCGATCGTGAGCTTCATGCCAGCGACGAGCAGCTCGGGGAGCGGCTCGGAGTCCCCCACGGGGTTCAACAACGCATGGCGCACGGCGGCGGGCACGTCGCGCACGCCTGGAAGCGGGTCGGGAGGATAGACGACACGGGTGCCGAGGGGGAACTTCTGCATCCGGTAGCCCTCGCCCTCGTGCACGAGCAGCGGGGGCGTCCGCTCGTCCACCTGCAACACGAATCCGGGTCTGGGCATGTCGTCGTCTCCTAGGTCGTCGAGGTCCGCGGTCCCG
>DATBIS010000124.1:0-49009 GCA_036556805.1 Actinomycetota bacterium
CTGACGGGATCCGAAAAGTAATCCGTGACCTGCACCGGAGCCCTCTTGGCGCTAAGGGACTTCGAGAGGCAATCGAGTCGTTTGTTGAGGAGGTCGGCCGGGACGCTGGCGTGACTTTCCACACTGATGTCCAGGAAGTCGCGCTTCCCCCTCCGATCGCGCTGCTCGTGTACTACATCGCTCGTGAGGGCGTGATGAACGCCCTTAAGCACGCGCAAGCGACCGACCAGTGGATCATCGTGCGCGAGGGGCCGGAGGAGATCGAGCTTCAGTTGCGCGACAACGGGCGCGGCTTCGACACGTCCGCGCCTGGGCCCGAGGGTCACTTCGGTATGGCGATGATGCGACAGCGCGCAAAGGTCGGCGGAGGCAAGCTCGAGGTCGAAAGCGCGCCCGGGGAGGGCACGACAATCACCGTTCGGTTCCCGACGTCCCTCTTGCAGGCTGGACCAGAGGAAGGGTCTGCCGATTCGGACGATCCCGAGGCGCCTCATGCTTCCCCCGGTACATAGGAAAAGCCCGGGCCGGCGGACGTCGATTCTCGCGAAAGCGCCCGCGCGTGACGGCGACCACGAACCAGGCGACGCCCGCGTAGAGCACGACATCACCCGGCGAGAGCACCAGACCTAATCCCGGCACCGGGATCGTGTCTCCGAGGGCCACGAGCACGTCTTCATCGCTCGCGAGGTGGTGCCGGCCGTCCGCGACCTGGAAGCTCTCGCCTCCGGCCATGCGGATCGCCTCGGCCGAGACCGGCATGCCGCCGTTCAATCCCACGACGACGAGGTTCAGCGCCAGCCCAACGAACATCAGGAAGGCGGCAGGGACTCGGCGGTTCACGGCGACGAACGCCATCAGAAGCCCGTACGAGCCGGCGACGACGAGCCCGGACACCACGCGCGACTCGCCGTCGACCCAAGGGATCTGCGCGACTTGGAGCAGCAGCCCGAGCGCGGCGACGCCCCACCAGTGCATATGCATCCGTTCGAAGGAACGCAGGCTGCCGCCGGCGAGAAGACCCGCGGCGAGCGCGCCGCCGATGATCGCGAGAACGAGGAGCAAGGCATCGATTCTCCGACGCGGGTCCGCGCGAGTCCAGGCTGACAGTCAGCGCACAGCCACGGCGCCGCTAGGCTGCAACGCATGAGCGACTCGGGCTACTTCGGGCCGGACAGCGTCTCCTGGCAGGTCCATCGAGAGGTGACGGTGCTGTTCGGCGGCGCGAGGGCCGTCCTGATGCAGGCCGCGCATCCGCTCGTGATCGCGGGTGCGGCGGCGTCGGGATTCTTCGAGCGGAACCCGTGGAAGCGGCTTCAGCGCACCCTCGTCCTCACGTACGCGATCACGTTTGGCTCGAAAGAAGAAGCCGATGCGGCCGCCGACCGGATCAACGAGGTGCACGCCAAGGTGAAGGGCATCGATCCGGTGACCGGTCTCCCGTACGACGCGCTCGATCCGCGGCTCCTGCTGTGGGTGCATGCCTGCCTCGTCGACAGTGCGCTCCTCTTCGAGGAGCTCACGGTGGGGGCGCTCGACGACCGCGGCCGTCAGCGCTTCCACGAAGAGCAGATGCTCGTTGCCGAGCTCGTGAAGGTGCCCCGCGCGATGATCCCGCCCACCGTCCCCGAGCTTCGCTCGTACGTCGACGAAGTCGTTCGCGGGGGGGAGCTGCGGGTGGCCGGCTCGGCGAATGCGGTCGCCGCGCTTTTCCGGCATCCCCCGAGGGATGCCGAGTGGCGCCCGGTCCTGAAGGGCGTCGCGCGGTTGGCCTTTCACACTCTGCCCCTGACGCTTCGCGATCTGTACGGCGTCCGTGTCGGACCGAGGGATCGATCCTTGGACGGGGCGTTCCTCGCGGCCGTTCGGAGGCTCCGGCCGCTGCTGCCTCCGCGGTTTCGCTACATCGAGCCGTACAGGGCAAGGCTCGCGAACGGGCACCCAGCAACGTCCGCGCCGCGCGTGGCAGACTCGCCCTCGTGAACGTCGAAGGACTGCTCCTCGACATCGACGGGGTGCTCGCCGTCTCGTGGGATCCGCTTCCGGGAGCGATCGAGACGCTCGTGACGCTCCGCGAGCGAAGCGTGCCCTTTCGCCTGATCACGAACACGACCACGCAGACCCGGGCGCAGCTCGCCGAGACGCTCGGGGGAGCGGGCTTCGACGTGTCGAGGGACGAGATCGTCACCGCGGTCAACGCGACGGCCACGTACTTGCGCGAGCACCATCCAGGAACACGCGCGTTCGTGCTCTCCGACGGGAACGCGACCGGCGACCTCGAGGGGATCGACCTCGCCGCCGTCGAGGACGCCGACGTGATCGTGATCGGAGGAGGGTGCGACGACTTCACCTACGGCACGCTCAACCGCGTCTTCCGCCGGCTCATGGATGGGGTACCGCTCATCGGCATGCACCGCAACCTGTATTGGCGAACGAGCGAGGGGCTCGACCTCGACGGCGGCGCGTACATCGCGGGCCTCGAGGAGGCGGCCGGCGTCACCGCGACGATCTGCGGAAAGCCTGCACCCGCCTTCTTCGACTCGGCGCTCTCGATGCTCGGTGTCGGACGGGATCGCGCGGCGATGGTCGGCGATGACATCGTGAACGACGTGCTGGGCGCGCAGGCGGCCGGCATCACCGGCGTCCTCGTGCACACGGGAAAGTTCATGCCGAGCGACCTGCAGAAAGGCGAGCCGGATCACGAGATCGATTCGATCGGGGAACTCGTCCGGCTCCTCGAGGCGTAGTCGATGTCCGAACGGACGCGCCACGCGCGCGGGCTCTTCGCAGGGATCGCCCCGCAGTACGAGCGGATGGGCGCCGTGCTGTCACTGGGGCAGGAGGCGCGCGTTCGCCGGTTCCTGGCCTCGAGGGTGAACGCGATCCCCGGGTCTTTCGTGTTGGACGTCGCGAGCGGGACCGGCCTGGTCGCGAGGGAGCTCGCGGCGCGGAAGAACGTTCGGGTCGTCGCGCTGGATCCATCGCCCGAGATGCTGCGGGCCGGTCGGGCAGTCGATCGCGAGGCGCACCTCGATGACCGGATCTTCGCCACGCTCGGACAGGCCGAGCACCTGCCGTTTCCCGACGGCACGTTCGACTCCGTCACGTTCACGTACCTCCTTCGCTACGTCGACGATCCGGCGGCGACCCTGTGCGAGCTCGCGCGCGTGCTTCGGAAGGGAGGAAGCCTCGGCTGTCTCGAGTTCCATCGCCCCGACCCGGCCTTGCTTCGCGCGGGGTGGTGGGCGTACACGCGCGCGGTGCTGCCGCTCGTGGGGGCCGTGGTCTCGCCGGCGTGGGCGGGAACGGGCCGATTCCTGGGGCCGAGCATCTCTCGCTTCTACGACGAGCATCCGCTCCCCGCGCAGATCCGATGGTGGCAGGACGCCGGTATCGGCGACGTCCGCTCGCGTGAGTTCGTCGGAGGCGCGTGGATCGTGATCCGAGGCGTGAAGCGCACGTGAGCGAGGACGAGCGCCCGGCCTACTACGCGCTGCCGCCGGGCGGCTGGCGCGACTACTGGACGCTGCTGCACCCTCCGTACACGTTGTGGCATCTGTCTTACGTCGTGATCGGCGCCGCCGTGGCGCCGCGCATGAACGGCCGCTGGCTCCTGGAGACGCTCGCGGCGTTCTTCCTCGCGATGGGCCTCGCCGCGCACGCGCTGGACGAGCTGCACGGCCGACCGCTTCGGACGCGCATCCCCGACGGCGTGCTTCGAGCGCTCGCGGTCGTGGGGCTCGTGGGCGCCGCCGCGCTCGGCGTCGACGGCGCTCTCGAGGCGACGCCCTGGATCTGGGCGCTGATCCCGATCGGCACGTTCCTGGTCCTCGCGTACAACCTGGAGCTCTTCGGCGGACGGATGCACTCCGATCTGTGGTTCGCGCTCGCGTGGGGTGGGTTCCCCGCGATCACGTCCTACGTGGCACAGACGGGAACCGTTCGGGCGGAAGCCCTCCTGGTCGCGAGCTTCTGCGTGGCGATGTCGGCCGCGCAGCGAACCCTCTCCACGCCGGTCCGCCGTCTGCGGCGCGCCGTTTCCAGTGTCACGGGCGAGCTCAGGATGAGCGACGGCTCTACGCGTCCGCTCGACGCCGCGTGGCTCCGCGAGCCGTCCGAACGGGCGCTCCGCTGGCTCTCGGCGGCCGTCCCGCTGCTCGCGGCGGGGCTGTGGGTGGCCCGCACTCGTTAGCCGCGCGCGTCGCCTCCCACGACCGCAAGCACCTCGTCGGCGTAGCGGTCGAGCTTCATGGGACCGACCCCGGCGATCGCGGAGAGCGCGTGTCGTGTGTGCGGCGCCCGTTCGGCGATCGCGGCGAGCGTGCGATCGGGGAACACCACGTACGCGGGGACGCCGTCCGCCCGCGCACGACGCCGGCGCCACTCCTTGAGCCGGTCGAAGAGCGGGCCGGAGCCCGTCGGAGCGTCGACACGTGTTCGCGATCGCCGGGCGGCTTGACGCGGCCTCGGGGCGACGCCGAGGGCCCGAAGAAACGGGCTGGGCTCCGAGCGAGGCTCGTCGGGCCACGACAGGTAGAGATGTCGCCGTGCCCGCGTGATCCCCACGTAGAGGAGTCGCCGCTCGTCGTCCGGGTCGGCCGCCGCGCGTTGCGAGCGGAACGGAAGCTCGCGATCGAGGAGCCTCGGGAGGAAGACCGCGTCGAACTCCAGGCCTTTCGCTCGGTGATAGGTCATGAGGTTCACGCCGCGTCCTGCGCGTTCGACCGCGAAGCGGTGGCCGAGCTCCTCGACGAACTCGCCGACGCCGGCGCCCGGCTTCGCGCCTGCGAACTCGCGCGCGAGGGAGCGGAGCCTCGCGAGGTCGGTTTGGCGCGTCGCCTCCTCGCCGTCGTCGGGATCGGCGTCGGGGTCGAAACCGAGCGCGTCCGTCGCCGCCACGATTGCTTCGAAGGCGCCGCCGCTCGCGCGACGGAGCCGCGCGAGCACGGCGCGAGGACCGGGGCGGCGCAGGAACGCGCCGTCGCGGACCTGGTAGGGGATGCCGGCCGCGGCGAACGCCTCCTCGTACGGTTCGGAGCGCGCGTTGATCCGAGAAAGGACCGCGATCTCTTCCCACTCGACGCCCTCCCGGTGGATGCGACGCGTCTCGTCCACGACGAACGCCACCTCCGCCGGCGCGTCGTCGAACGATCGGGCGGTCGGGTTCGGCCCGTCGGGTTGCGTCGCGCGGAGCTCCTTGTGGAAGCCGCCCATCGACAGGGCGAGCGCGTTCGCGACGGTGAGCACCTGCGGGCTCGAGCGGTAGTTCTCCTCGAGGCGCACGACCTTCGCACGCGGGAACCGGTCCGGGAACGAGAGGAGATGGTCGGGCGACGCGCCGGTGAACCCGAAGATCGTCTGGTAGTCGTCGCCCACCACGCAGATCTCGTCGCGGTCCCCGACCCACCGATCGAGCAGCGCCTGTTGCAGCGCGTTCACGTCCTGGTACTCGTCGACCGTGAAGGCCTCGTAGCGATCGCGCATCTCGCGAGCGGCCTCGGGATGCTCGTCGAAGAGCCGGACCGCGTACGCGAGCATGTCCTCGAAGTCGATGCGCCCGGTGCGGGCCTTGCGCCGCTCGTAGCCCTCGAAGACGCGGAGCATGAGGTCCGCGGGGATCGGCGGCGTGTGCCCGGCGTGCGCCAGGGCGTCGAGATAGCCCTCCGGGCTCACCATGCGGTTCTTCGCCCACTCGATCTCGCCGGCGAACTCGCTCCTCGGCATGAACTTGTGCGGAGCCGGAAGCGCGGAGGCCAGCGACGCGATCACCGGGGCCTTCGACCCGAGAATCTCGGGCATCGCTTCGCCCGTGTGTCTCGACCACAGTCGTCCGAGCTGCGCCAGGGCGGCTGCGTGGAACGTTCGCGCCTCGACTCCCTGGACGCCGAGGCCTCGCAGCCGATGCTTGAGCTCGCCGGCGGCCTTCTCCGTATAGGTCACCGCGAGCAACCGCTCGGCTGCGAACGTCCCGGTGACGACCTGGTGGGCGATCCGGTGGGTGATCGTCGTCGTCTTGCCGGTGCCGGCGCCGGCAAGGATCGCGACCGGCCCGCGAACGGTCTCGACCGCATCGCGCTGCGCCGGGTTCAACCCGGCGAGGATGTCATGCTGGCCGGCCACGCGGCGGACGCTACCAGCGGTCACCGACGGATCGCGGTTACAGCTTCGGATATCGGAGCGGGAGGCCCGTTGCGCCCGCGTCCGCGACCACGATGCTCCAGCCGCCGAGGCTCGAGACGGCGAGGCGATCGAGCGCGGGGCCCACGAACGCGACGTTCGCGGGCTGATTGAGCGTCACGCCGTCGGGATCCTCCGCGAGGACCTCGGGTGCACCGCCCGGATCGATCCGCCAGATCCGATCGGGCCGGTAGCAGCCGACGAACATCGTTCCGTCGGCGTCGAGGGCGATCCCGTCGGGCATCGAGCCCGTGAGGTCGACGAGCCGCTCGGGCTCTCCCGCCGACCCGTCGTCGCCGATGGGCACGCGCCACACGCATCGTCCGCTCGACTCGATCACGAGGAGCGAGCCGCCGTCCTCGCTCAGGCAACAGCCGTTCGGATAACGGGTGAGCGTCTCGCACCACACGGAGGTCTGCCCGCTCGGCGCGATCCGATAGAGGAGACCGTCGTCGGCACCCCAGTCGCCCGAGTCGGTCACGTAGAGATTGCCGTCTTCGTCGAACGCCGCGAAGTTCGGCACGCGCATCGGGCGGTCGGTGGTGCCGCGCGAGTACGAGGCGACCTCCCCGGCCGGGGTCACGCGAGCGACCTCGGCGTTGCCGAAGTCGCACGCGTAGACGTTGCCGTTGCCGTCCAGGGTGACGCCGAAGTGGAAGCCGCCGGTCGACGCGAGCTCCTCGACCTTCCCGTCGAGGGCGATCGCGTAGACCTGCCCGGCCTCGCCGCCTGCGTACACGCGGCCGTCGGGGCCCCACGCGACTCCTTCGGGATGGTCGAGCCCGCCGGCGAGCTCGGCGAACGCGCCGAGATCGATCGCCCTCACCCGTCCTTGCGCACGCTCGCGTCGAGCGCCCTCGCGAGCGGAGTGGCGGCCGCGAGGCCCGCGTGCGGACCGGCGGCTCGCAGCGTCACCGCGTAGGGGCCGCGCGTCCACGCGGCGAAGTACCAGTACGTGTCCTTCGAGCAGCTCGCGCACGGTGCGTGAGCGAAGGCGATCGCGGCGGGGATCGGCGGGGGGTCCGAGACCTCGGTCGTCGAACCGAGCAGGTCCGCGGGATGGCTCCTGAGCCAGTCGAGGTAGCCGGCGGCGCCGGCCGGCTCGTCGAACCTGAGCACGCGGGTGATCACGATGGTGAGCGCCTTTCCTCGGCTGGAGAACGTTCCCTCGCGGCCGACCTCGAAGCCCGCGTTCTTGAGCAGTTCGACGAGCGAAGGCGGGTCGAGCGCGTCGGCCGACAGGGCCGTCGCGTCCAGCGTCGAGACGTGCACCACGTAGCCGGGAAGGATCGATCGGGAGAGTCCGGGAAGACCTGCGCCGTCGGGCCCCGCGATCGATCCCGACGAAGCCTGAGGGCCCGACGTGTCGACGTGCGACGCACAGGCCGCGAGCAGGATCAGCGCGAGCGCCGCCCATCTCGAGGACCCTCGCAAGGCGTATCCCCTTCCAGAAACTATCCCCGTGCGCCCGACCGGGGCATCATACGGTGGCCCGCTCCCAGGGAAAGGGGAAGTCATGACGAGCGACCTCGACCGTTTGGCCCGCAGGAGCGTCAGGCGCCGTGACTTCATGCGGTACGCGGGCATCGCCGCGGGTGCGGGCATCCTCGCCGCGTGCAAGAACGCATCCACGCCGGCCACGGGTCCCACCGGGTCGGGCGGAGCTCGCCCCACGATCGAGCAGGAGCCGGGCAGCCTCCAGGTGTTCGACTGGTCGGGGTACGGCAACGGCGACTACTACCCCGACAAGGAACGCGTGAACCTCTGGCAGAGCTACGTCGACGCGACCGGCGACACGCCGCAGTTCGTCCTGTTCGAGAACGATGATGCCGGGTTCACGAAGGTCGCGACGGGCACCCACTACGACGTCGTGCACCCCTGCGCGTACCGCTTCAAGGACTACGTGGACCTCGGCGTGCTGCAGCCGTGGGACACGTCCCTGATCCCGAACTTCGCGTCGCTGAACCCCTCGCTCGAGGGCCAGGGAGTGATCGACGGCAAGCAGTACTTCATCGTCGAGGACTGGGGGTTCATCGCCCCGCTGTACCGCGCGGACAAGGTTCAACCCACGGAGGACTCCTGGAGCCTGCTCTGGGACGACCGATACGAGGGAAGGATCTCGTGGATCGACACGCTCGAGATGCTCGTGATCGCCGGGTACTACCACGGCGTGCCGGACCCCTGGACGATGACGGACGACGAGCTCGCGCAGATGCGCGACTTCCTCATCTCGAAGAAGCACCTGGTTCGGTTCCTCTGGGACCAGTCGTTCGAGCTCTGGCAGGGATTCAAGCGTGACGAGGTGTGGATCGGCTACTCCTGGCCGGACACGGTGGGCTACGCGCTGACGGCCGGCATGGACGTCGTGTACATGGAGCCGAAGGAGTCACGGATCTCCTGGACCTGCGGCTTCGGCCTGTTCAAGGACACGGCGAACTACTACCACGCGCACGAGTACGTGAACTCGTGGTCGAGCACGAAGGCGGCCGCGTTCCTGGAGGCTTGGTACTACTACGGCCACGCGAACACCTCGGTCGACCTGTCCCTGATCCCGGAAGCGATCGTGAAGGCCTTCAGCCTCGACGACCTGTCCGTGCTGGAGCCGCCGCGATCGGTCGTGGAGTCCTGGATCTCGCGTCGGGACGTGTATGGCCAGTACTGGAGCGAGGTTCTCGCGGCGTGAGCGCCGGCGCGGCGCGTAGGTAGGCGACCGTGGCGGCAGTGGCGACGGACGACACCGCCAAGGCGTGGCGACGCCGCGATCGAGCGGTGACCGGCGGGCTTCTCTCGGGACCCCTCTTGTGGCTGCTGATCTTCTTCGTCGCGCCGGTCGTGTACGTCGGGGTGTACAGCGTCGGGGGGATCAAGGTCTTTCCCACCGACGCGGGCGTGCTGTCGCTGGGGGACTGGCGTTCGTTCCTCGGGGGCGACTCCGTCTACCTGAGCCTGTTCTGGAAGTCGATCCGGATCTCGTTCACGGTCTCGGTCATCGTCGTGCTGCTCGCATACCCGGTGGGCTACTTCCTGGCGCTCTGCGTGCGGAAGCGGAAGTACGTCCTGCTGCTGTTGATCATCGCACCGTTCCTCACGAGCTACCTGCTCCGCGTGCTCGCCTGGAAGGTCATCCTGGGCGACACCGGGGTGCTCAACTCGTTTCTCGTCTCCATTGACGCGCGCAGCCCCGACCACCCGATCACGTGGCTCCTGTACAGCCAGTTCACCGTGGTGCTCGTGCTCGCATACGTCTGGGTACCCTTCGTCGCCCTGCCGATCTTCGCGTCGCTGGACGGCCTCGACACCAGCGTGCTGGAAGCCGCGAGCGACCTGGGAGCGAACCGTTGGCGCGCGTTCTGGCGCGTGACGTTTCCCCTGAGCCTCCCCGGGACGATTGCGGCGTTCGTGTTCGTGTTCGTTCCGACGATCGGTGAATTCGTCACGCCGAAACTCGTCGGCGGCACCAGCGGCTACCTCTTCGGCAACGCGATCCAGGACCTGTTCACGACGGGCACCGACTGGCAACGAGGCTCGGTGCTCGCGATGTTCCTGCTCCTCGTCGTCGCCGGATTGATGGCCGTCTTCGGCAAGTTCGTACGCGTGCGCAGCGTGGCGGCCTGATGGACGCCGCGGCCTCCAGGGGTGCGCTTCGGACGCTGAAGGTGTTCTTCGTGCTGCTCGTGGTGTTCCTGTACGCGCCGATCGTGATCCTCGCGATCTTCTCGTTCAACGACGGGGACGTCTCGTTCCCTCTGCAAGGGTTCACGACGCGATGGTATGAGCAGTTCCTTTCCAACCCTTTGTTGATCGGCGCGCTGCAACGGAGCGCGCTCGTGGCGACGGCGTCGAGCCTCATCGCCATCGTGCTCGGCGTGCTCGCATCGTTCGCCCTCGTGCGCAGGAGATTCGTGGGCAAGTCGGCGGCCTCCGCGTTGTTCTTCTCTCCCCTCGTGATCCCCTACCTCGTCTTCGGGATCTCGTTGTTGCTGCTCTTCCGGCTGGTCGACCAGGCCCTCACGAGCGTCGCCGGCATCTACATCGGGCTCGGCCTGCACGCGGTCGTCATCGGCCACGTCGTGGTGTCGCTGCCGTACGTGATCCTCACGGTCATGCCGCTGCTGGAGCGACTGAGCGCGTCGCTCGAAGAGGCCGCTCGCGACCTCGGGGCGGGCACGTGGCAGACGTTTCGGCGCGTGACGCTGCCCCTGCTGCTGCCGGCGCTCATCTCGTCGTTCCTCATCGCGTTCACGCTGTCGTTCGACGAGTACGCGATCGCGTCGTTCCTCGCGGGTGAACAGCCGACGTGGCCGGTGTACCTGTTCGCGCAGCTGCGGGTCCCGAGCCAGCTACCCCAGCTACTCGCGGTCGCTTCGGTGATCCTGATCGCCTCGTTGCTGCTGGTGCTCTCCGCCGAGATCGGCCGGCGCGTCACCGAACGGAAGTACGCGGGCGAGCTCGCGGGACGAGGGATCGTCTAGGGCGTTCGCGCGGGCGGCGGGTACGCTGGATCGGTGCCCGCCGCCACCACCATCGGGGAGCTCCGCGCCGCCGGCTTCGCGGATCGCTCCGTCAAGGAGGAGCTCCGCGAAAACCTGCTCGCGAAGCTGCGTTCGGGCGAACCGCTGTTTCCCTCGATCGTCGGGTTCGACGACTCGGTGCTTCCCGCGCTCGAGCGCGGCATCCTGGCAGGCCACGACCTGATCCTCCTCGGCGAGCGCGGACAGGCCAAGACACGGCTGATCCGCAGGATCGTCGACCTGCTCGACGAGCAGACGCCTGCGATCGAGGGTTGTGAGATCTTCGACCATCCCTACCGGCCGATCTGCGCGCGCTGCCGCGGCCTGGTTGCGGCCGACGGTGATGGCGTGCCGATCACGTGGATCGATCGGGAAGATCGTTACGCCGAGAAGCTCGCGACGCCCGACACGTCGGTCGCCGACCTCATCGGCGACGTCGACCCGATCAAGGTCGCGGAGGGCCGGTACCTCGCCGACGAGCTCACGATCCACTACGGCATGATCCCGAGGACGAACCGCGGGATCGTCGCCATCAACGAGCTGCCCGATCTGCCGGAGCGGATCCAGGTGTCGCTGTTCAACATCCTGGAGGAGCGCGACGTGCAGATCCGCGGCTACCGGGTCCGGCTCCCGCTCGACCTGCTGCTCGTCGCGACCGCGAACCCCGACGACTACACGCATCGCGGCCGCATCGTGTCGCCGTTGAAGGACCGGTTCGGCACCCAGGCGCGCACGCACTATCCGGAGACCGTGGCCGAGGAGATCCGGATCATGGACCAGGAGGCGAGGCGCGCGGCCGCCGGTGTGCCGGTTCGCGTCCCCACGTTCTTGAAGGAGGTGCTCGCGGCATTCACGTCGGAGCTTCGCCGCTCGCCGCACGTGAACCATCGCAGCGGGGTGAGCGTCCGGTACTCGATCGGGAACCTGGAGACGCTCGCGGCGGCGGCGGTCCGCCGGGCCGCGCGCTCGGGCGAGTCCGAGGCCGTGCCCCGGATCGTCGACCTGCCCGCCGTGGTCGCATCGTCGCTCGGCCGGATCGAGTTCGACACGATCGAGGAGGGCCGGGAGGACGAGATCCTCGCGAGGGCACTTCGCCAGGCGACGCTGGAGGTCTTCCGTCGCAGGCTCTCCGGGTTCGACTTCGTCCCGCTGCTCGGGAGGTTCGAGTCGCCGGGCTTCGCCGCGGAGACGTCCGACCTCACGCCCGCCTCCGCCGTGCTCGCTCAGTTCGACGACCTGCCGGGCCTCGCGAAGCTCCTGGAGCGCCTCGGGGTGGAGGAAGAGAGCCCGGGTGCCGCCGCGAGCGCGCTCGAGTTCGCCCTCGAGGGACTGCATCTGTCGCGCCGGCTCAACAAGGACGAAGGGGCGAACGGCGAGGCTCGGTACGAGGGCGTCGACGGCTGACGCCCGCCCGACAGTACGCTTCGGCCCGTGGTCGGGCTGCACGAGGTCGTCGGATACGTCGTGGTCGGCCTCTTCACGATCGGTTGGGTTTGGGGGCTGGGCGCGAAGATCGCGCGTCGCGGACCCGGCGACCGGTATTGGCTCTGGCTCACGGCCGCGCAACTCGTGCTGGGCGCACAGGCGGTCCTCGGGATCGTGCTGTTCGCCACCGGGCATCGCGTGCGGACCGGGAGCGACCTCTCGAACCTCCTGCACTACGTGTACGGCGCGTTGCCGTTCGTGCTCTTGGTCGTCGCGCACCTCATCGCGCGCGAGGGGAACGCGAGCATGATCGGGTTCCCCGCCGAGAGGAAGATCGAACCGTGGGTGCCCTTCGCGTGGGTCGCGTTCATCTCGTTCGGCCTGACGCTTCGCGCGCTCATGACAGGGCTCGGGACGGGGTGAGCAGTTGCGGAAGAACCTGAGGCCCGATCAGCTCGACGACCTGCTCGAACGTCCGATCGTCGCGGTGCTCGCGACCCGCCGGCCGGACGACGAACTCTTGCTCTCGCCCGTGTGGCACGAATGGCAAGACGGAGGATTCACGGTTGCGTCATCGTGGGACGACGTGAAGGTTCGGCATCTCCGCAGGGATCCACGGGCATCGATCGTGGTGCACGAGTCGTCGCCGCCGTATCGGGGCTTGGAGGTTCGCGGCGTCGCGACCCTCTCGAAGGCAGGCGCCTCCGAGACGGCGCTGCGGATCGCGATCCGCTACCTCGGGGAAGAGGGGGGGAGGGCCTACGCGTACGAGGAGCCGGACGACGTCCTGATCCGCGTGGAGCCGGGCGTACTCCGCGCCTGGGACTTCGTCGACGAGTACCCGGACCCCGAACGGTGAGCCGCGCGTACCCTGGACGCGTGCGGAGCACCCGCTACTCGCGCTGGGACGGGACCCAGGATCCGTTCGGCCCGGATCTCGCCGCCGGCGACCTGCTCGAGGAGATGTCCGACGATCTGTTGTCGGGCGCCGGCGCACAGGCGGCGCTCCAGCGCCTCACCCGACGCGGGATGCGCGGTCGCTTCGGCGGGCTCGACGCGCTTCGGGCGCGGCTGCGCCAGCAACGAGAGCGCGAGGAGCAGGCGCTCAACCTCGCGGGGCCCCTCGAGGAGATCCGCGAGGAGCTCGAGGAGATCGTCGAACGCGAGCGCACGAAGCTCTCCTTCGAGCCGAACGAGGACGCGCGACAGCGCGAGGCCTTCCTCGACGCGCTGCCGCCCGACGTGCCCGGGCGGATCCGGGAGCTCACCGAGTATCGGTTCGCGGATCGGGAAGCGCAGCGGCGGTTCGACGAGCTGGTGCGGCGGTTGCGCGAGGAGGTACTCGGCGCGCACTTCCGCAGCATGGCGCAGGGCTTGCGGAACCTCTCGCCCGAAGAGCTCGCCCGGTTCCGCGACATGCTCGCCGAGCTGAACCGGATGATCGAGCAGCGCGAGCGCGGCGAGCCGATCGACTTCGATGGGTTCATCCAGCGCCACGGCGACTTCTTCCAAGGAAACCCGCGGAACCTCGACGAGCTGCTCGAGCAGATGGCGCGGCGGATGGCCGCGATGAGCCGGCTGATGGCGTCGCTCAGCGCCGAGCAGCGCGCGGAGCTCCAGGAGCTCTCCGAGCAGATCCTCGGGGACATGGACCTCGCCTTCGAGGTCGACCGCCTCGGCGCGAACCTCGCGGGGCTGTTCCCGGAGATGCCCTGGGGCGAGCCGACGTTCGGCGAGGGCGAGGAGTCGATGCCGCTCTCGGCCACCGTCGACGCGATGGAACGCATGCACGACTACGAGGAGCTCGACCGTTCGATGCGAGGCGACTATCCCGGTGCGTCGCTCGAGGACGTCGACGAGGACGCCGTGCGCCGGACGCTCGGCGAACCCGCGGCCCAGGACCTCCGCCGCCTGAAGCAGATCGAGCGCGCGCTCGAACAGGCCGGACTCGTGACGCGCAGGAACGGTCGGCTGGAGGTCACGCCGCGCGGCGCGCGGAAGCTCGGCGAGCGCGCGCTCGTGAAGGTGTTCGAGCAACTCCGTCGCGACCGCGAGGGAACGCGGGAGGCTCGATCGGTGGGCGGTCAGGTCGAGCCCACCGGTGGGACCCGCCCGTGGCGGTTCGGGGACACCGGGCAGATCGCCGTGCAGCGCAGCGTGTTCAACGCGGTGGCCCGGTCCGGCCCCGGCGCCGGTCCGGTTCGGCTGGTCCCCGACGACTTCGAGCTGGTGGAGGCCGAGGAACGAACCGAGGCGGCGACCGCGCTCCTGCTGGACCTGTCGTTCTCGATGCCGCTCCGCGGGCATTTCGTGCACGCGAAGCGCATGGCGCTCGCGCTGCACGCGCTGATCGAGGGGCGCTATCCCCACGACAAGCTCTACATGATCGGGTTCAGCGACTACGCGCGGCGGATGGAGCCGCAGGACCTCACCGCGGCCGGGTGGGAGCGCGTGTTCGGCACGAACATGCAGCACGCGTTCATGCTCGCGGGAAGGCTGCTCGCCCAGCACCCGCGCGCGGCGCGGCAGGTGATCATGGTCACCGACGGCGAGCCCACGGCCCACCTCGTGGGCGACCAGGCGCTCTTCGAGTGGCCCCCGATCCCGGAGACGATCCGACTCACGCTCGCGGAGGCCTTGAAGCTGTCGCGGGCAGGGGTGACGCTCAACGTGTTCATGCTCGAGGAGTCGGAGGGGCTCATCTCGTTCATGGAGCGGCTCGCGCGGATGACCTCGGGCCGCGTGTTCCTCATGGACGACGAGCGACTCGGCGACTTCGTTCTTCGCGACTACGTCGCCCGTCGCCCGCGCTGATGCCGCGGCTCGTCCGCGTCCTCGCGTGGGTCGTGGTGTTCGTGGGCGCGGCCGGTGTCGGCGCGTACGTCGCCGCGCACTCGAATCCATTTCCCCCGAGCGTGGAGGGGTCTCCGTCCGTGGGTACCGTGTCGCTCACCCCCACGAGCCCGGGTGCCGAGCCGATGGTCTGGAAGGGCTCGATCCAGAGCGCGACGTACCACCAGCTCAACGTCGGCGGGCGATGCTCGACGACGTGGCGCGGGTCGATCACCGTCGGCGTCGACGGCTCGGGCGTCGTGACCGGCAGGGCGGTCGTCCGCCGGGTCGGGGAGCTCCGCTGCGACTTCGCGACCGCGCAGGCGCAGGTGGAGCGCTACGAGGTCACGGCGACCGGTCAGCTCGCCGCCGACGGGTTCGCACTGCGATTCCTCCCCGCGTCGAGCGTGCCGGCGTCGGGCGCCGACGACTACGGCGGGTTCCTCCACACGCTGCTGCAGCCCGACGCCCGCCCGTTCATCCTGGTGGAGACCGAACCCGGCGCAACGGCGCAGGGCGTGCTGGTGATCCGCCGTCCCGATCAGGAAGAGCGAGGCACGTACGTGTCGCGCACCCGAATCCGGCTCGGCTGCGCCCGAGGCTGCGCGACCTAGACGTCCCACCAGAGCGTCGAGACCACCTGCTCGGGCGGCCCCGCCGACCAAAGGTCGCCGTCGCGGCGAAGCCGGTCGCCGAGGGCCGCAGCCACCTCGTCGTCGCGGCTCGCGGGAAGGCAGAGCCGCCGGCGAACCAGCGCGACCGCGTCTTCCCTTCGTGCGAACCCGCCGCTGCCGCGGTCGCCGCGCTCGGTGCGATCCTCCCGATGGGGGTCGAACCCGAGCTCCGCGAGCGCCTCGGCGGCATCGATCGCCGAGGGCCCGTCCGGCCACCGGATCCCGTGGAAGCCGAGCCAGAGGTCGCTCATCCACGCGAGGGGATGGCGTTCGGTGAGCTCCACGACCACGCGCCGTGTCGCGTGCTCGTGCAGAGCGCGCGCGAACGCGCCGAGGTCCGCAACGTTGTAGAAGACGTGGCCGCACACCACGACGGCGCACCGCGGCGCTCGATCACCGACCTCCGGCCAGGAACCAAGGACCGTCTGAGATGCGACGCCGGCCTCGAGCGCGGCCGACGCGAAGGCGTCGAGCATGTCCTGCTGGCCGTCGACGCCGATGATCGTTCCGGCGCGAGCCGCGAGCGGCAGCGAGGTCGCGCCGCCTCCCACCCCGACGTCGAGGACTCCCTCGCCCTCGTGCAGCGCCTCGAGCGCCCGCGTCGTGGTGGGCGTCTGCTCGCGCGAAGTCGACGCGCGCGCACGCCGCGTGAAGAGCTCGGCCGGGAACCCGTACGGCGACTCGGGCGCGTTCTCGAGGATGCGCTCCGGGACCGCGCGCGCGCGAAGGTCGCGCTCCCATCGTTCCAGGGCGCTCATCGCTCGCCGAGGATCTCCTCGGTGTGCTGCCCGAGCGCCGGCGGTGGCGCGGGCGTCCCCGCGGGCCTCCCGTCGAAGCGGATCGGGTTCGCGACCAACCGAAGCGTGCCCCGACCGGGATCGTCGACCTCGCGCACCAGGGCTGCGCCTTCGGGCGACGCGAACACCTCGTCGAGTGACCGGATCGGGGCGCACGCCACGGCCGCCGCCGCGAGCGCGTGCAACCACTCGTCGGCCGTGCGCGTCGCGAACGCTCGAGTGAGGATGGGAATGAGCTCGTCCCGATGCGCCACGCGCCCCTCGTTCGTCGCGAAGCGCGGGTCACCTGCGAGCTCCGGGAGCCCGACCACGTCGCAGGTGCGCGCGAACAGCCGGTCGTTGCCGGCGGCGAGGATGAACGGCCGGTCCGAGCCGTGGAAGACCTGGTAAGGGACGATGTTCGGGTGCTCGCTGCCCATCGCGACCGGCACGACGCCGCCGATCAGGTAGTTCGCGGCCTGGTTGACGAGCGCGGCCACGCTCGCGTCGAAGAGCGCGACCGAGACGTGGCGGCCCCGGCCGGTCCGCTCGCGCTCGTGAAGCGCCGCGAGGATGCCGATCGCCGCGTAGAGGCCGGTCACGACGTCGAGCAGCGCGACTCCCGCCTTCGTCGGCTCCCCGTCGCGTTCCCCCGTCATCGACATGAGGCCGGAGAGCGCCTGGACGATGATGTCGTAGCCCGGGCGCGAGGACGTCTCGGGGACGTCGTCGCCGAACGCCGTGAGCGAACACGTCACGAGCCGTGGGTTCTCTCGGCGGAGCTCGGCCAGCGCCAGGCCGAAGCGGTCCATCAGACCCGGGCGGAAGTTCTCGATCAGCACGTCGGAGCCGAGCGCGAGCCGCCGGGCGGCCTCGGCGCCGTGGTCCGTCAGCAGGTCGAGCGCGATCGAGCGCTTGTTGCGATTGAGCGCGAGGAAGTACGCGGCGTCGTCCCGGGCGAACGGCGGACCCCAGTGCCGCGTGTCGTCGCCCTCGCCGGGCCGCTCGACCTTCACGACGTCGGCGCCGAGGTCCCCCAGGACCTGGGTGCAGAGCGGCCCCGCGAGCACCCTCGAGAGGTCGAGGACGCGCAGGCCCTCGAGGGGACCTGGGGTGGGCGTCTCGGATGCCGCCATCGGCGAAGAGCCTATCGGCCGACGTTCGGGGGAGGACAACAGATGGAGCCGCCGAAACCCGAGGGCTCCAGCGGCTCCACCCCCTTTGTACCTCGGATTCGAACGGCCGTCAAATCGAACGGGGATGCCCTGGTCAGGCGGGGTCGACCGGAACGGGGGACTGGCGGCGGACCCCGGGATTCTGGCAGGATGCCGCCAGTGAACGACGAGAGCCTGGCTCGGGCCAATGCGTTCCTGTCGGCAGTCGCCTCCCGGACGACGGTTGGCGAAGTGCTCGACGTCACCCCGGCGGAGATCGGCAGGGAGATCCAGCTGCCTGATGCACTCTCCGCAGCGCGCGCCGTCCGTGCCCTGATCGCCCGCCGGCGGCTGGAGCCCGCGCAGGGCTCCTACCGGTTGCTGGACGCGCGGCCGGTCGATCCCGGGGAACGGGAGACCGTCGACCGGCCCAGGCGCCGCAAGCCGTCGAAGCCGCGCGCCGCCACCCCGCGAGCGCGTCGAAGCGACGGGCGGCTCACCTACTCGGAGGTCGGCCGAGAGATGGTCGAGCGGCTCATCGAGCTCGGCCGCGAGGTCGCGACGCTTCGCTCCGGTCTCAAGGCTGCCCGCGAGGAGGCAAGGGAGGCGCGCGAGGCGAGGATCGAGGCAGAGCACCGTGCGCAGACCTTCGCCGACCGCGTGCACGACCTGGAGGCGCGCGCCGACATGGCGGAGTCAAACCTCAGGACGCTGCTCGCGGCCGCGAGGGGAGCGGGTCGCGAGGTACGGGACGCGCCGGTCGGCGACACGGAGATGGAGGCGATCCTCGGCGTCCTGAAGGGAAACGAGGAGGCCTCGGCTCCCAGCGGTTCCTAGGGGCGCTGTTCGAGCTTCGCCATGTGACAAGCGGCGAAGACGCCCGGATCGAGCTCCTCGAGGGCGAGATCCTCGGTTCGACATCGCTCTTCGATGTGCAGCTCCGTCGCGCGTCCGGACGCGAGCACCGGGCAACGGGGATGAAACCGGCACCCCTCCGGGATCCGGGTCGGGTCCGGCGGCTCTCCGGCGAGGATCGGCCGCTCGATGCCACCGGCTTCGGGCACGACGTCGAGCAGCGCCTTCGTATACGGATGGCGCGGTCGCAGCAAGACCTCCTCGGTGGGGCCGATCTCGACGATGCGTCCGAGGTACATCACGGCGACGCGATCGGCGATCGTCCACGCGAGCCCGAGGTCGTGGGTGACGACGAGAATCGTGAGGCCGAGCGCATCGCGCAGCTCGAGCAGCAGCTTCAGGATCTCGCCGCGCACCGATGCGTCGAGGTTCGAGACCGGCTCGTCCGCGACGATCATGTTGGGCTCGAGCACCAACGCGCCCGCGATGACGACGCGCTGTCGCTGACCCCCGGAGAGCTCGTGCGGGTAGTTGAGGAAGAACCGCTCGGGGGGCCGAAGGCCCGCCTGAGAAAGGGCGCGCGCGACGCGGTCCTTCTCGTCGCCGCTCACCTTGTGAATGCGGAGGCCCTCGGCGACGGACTCGTAGATCGTCTGCCGTGGGTTGAGAGCGCCGGTTGGATCCTGGAACACCATCTGCACCTTGCGGCGGAACGCTCGCAGGTCTCGCTCGATGTCCTCTCCCTCGTAAAGGATCTCGCCCTGCTGCCCTCGCTCCAAGCCCATGATCGCGCGGGCCGTCGTCGTCTTCCCGCACCCGGATTCGCCGGCGAGCGCGAGCACCTCGCCGCGGCGGAGATCGAAGCTCACGCCGTCGACGGCTCGAGCCACCGCCGCCTTCTTTCCGGTGAGCCCCGCGCCGAGCCCCACCCGGCCTGCGAAGGAGACGTGCAGGTCTTTCACCTGCAGCAGAGCACCGGGCTCGGGGGTGGCCTTCGAGGGCGCCGACGGCAGGGCCGCGCTCACGGCTCGCCCTCGCCCGACGCGGGCCGGACGGGCTCGGCGCTTCGCGCGAGGGCACCTTCCACCAGCAGGCAGGCCGCACGGCGCCCCGGGCTCACGTCGTAGAGGCTTGGATCGATCTCGGGGCATCGGTCGAACGCGTCGGGGCAGCGCGGATGGAAGGTGCATCCCGATGGCAGGTCGCCGGGATACGGCGGGTCGCCAGGCAGCCCGGACGGCGCCTTCCGGAACTGCGTGTCGCCGATCTCGGGAAACGCCGCGCCCAGCGCGCGCGTGTAGGGATGCGCCGGGGTCTTGAACACGGCCTCGGAGGGACCCTCCTCCACGATGCGGCCGGCGTACATGATCGAGAGCCTGTCGCAGACCTCGACGAGCACCGAGAGGTCGTGCGTGATGAAGATCATCGCGAGCCCGAGCTCGTCCTGCAGCTCCTTCAGCAGCCGGAGCACCTGAGCCTGCACCATGACGTCGAGCGCGGTGGTCGGCTCGTCGGCGATGATCAGGCTCGGGCTGCACGCGAGCGCCATCGCGATCATCACGCGCTGACGCTGCCCTCCGGAGAGCTCGTGCGGATAGTCCTTCGCGCGCCGGGCGGGCAGCCCCACCTGCTCCAGCAGCGCGCCGGCGCGCACGACGGCCTCGCGCTCGTCGGCCTGGCCGTGCAATACGATCGGCTCGGCGATCTGGTCGCCGATGCGCTGCACGGGGTTCAGGGCGTGCATCGCGCCCTGGAAGACGATCGATGCCTCCGTCCATCGGATCGCGCGCAGGCGGCCGGCCTTCATGTCGAGGACGTCCTCCTCCCCGAGCCGCACCGAGCCCGTGACGACCGTGTCGGAAGGGAGCAGCCGCAGGAGGGCTCCCGCGATCGTCGATTTACCGCAGCCGGACTCGCCGGCGAGGCCCAGGACCTCGCCGCGGTCGAGGCTGAGGTCGACGCCGCGGACGGCCGGCACCGGACCCGATTGGGTGTGGTAGGTCACGTACAGGTCGCGGACCTCGAGCAGGCTCATCTCGCGCGCAGCTTCGGGTTGAGGATGTCGTCGAGCGCGTAGCCCACCATCGTGAAGGCGAGCACGACGAGCACGATCGCCAGCCCCGGCGGGAGCACCCACCACCAGTCCCCCGCGAACGGGGCCCCGGCGCCGAACGCGTTGTCGAGGATCGTCCCCCACGAGGTGTGCAATGGGTCGCCGAGGCCGAGGAACGACAGCGTGGACTCGGAGAGGATCGCGACGGCCACGATGAGCACGGTGTTCGCGAACACCAACGGACCGACGTTCGGCAGGATGTGCCGCGTGACGAGATGCCAGTCGCTCGCGCCGAGCGCGCGCGCGCGTTCGACGTACGACCGCGTCTTCAGGGACAGCACCTGGGCGCGGATGATGCGTGCCGTACTGGGCCACGACGTGACGCCGATCACGAAGATGATCGAGAACAGCGAGGCCCCGAGCAGCGCCGCGAGCACGATCGCGAGCGGCAGGAACGGGATCACGAGGAACCAATCCGTGATGCGCATGAGGATGGTCTCGCGCCAGCCTCCGTAATAGCCGGCGACGAGCCCGATGACCGTGCCGAGCACGACCGTGATGATCGTGGACACCAGCCCCACCAAGAGCGAGATGCGAGCACCGTGCACGGTGAGGGTGAGCACCGGTCTCCCGAGGTCGTCGGTGCCGAACCAGAAGGGGTAGTGCAGCGACGGGCCGGCGAGCTGCGGGCCCGTCGAGGGACAGGTGGGGTCCAACCCGCACGTGTTCGCGACGAACGGCGCGAAGATCGCGACGAGCACGAAGAACACGAGGATGATGAGCCCGGCCATGCCCATCTTGTTCTTCCGGTATTGACGCCAGACGCGCTGCCGCGCCTCGCGTCGCCTGATCCTCGCGATCTCCTTCGGCTCGGCCGGCGGCGGTCCGTGCTCGACGAGCGTGACAGCGGCGCCCTCGTCGCGTTCGGTCGAGAGCGGCGGTGGCTTCATGCCCATCTCAGGCCGCCCTCACACGAGGATCGAGGTACGAGTAGAGCAAGTCGGCGACGAGGTTCGCGACGATCACCGACGCGCTGAAGAGCAGGAACAGGCCCTGCAGCACGGGAAAGTCCCGGTTTCCGATCGCGGTGAACGACAGCAGCCCAAGCCCGTTCCAGTTGAAGATCGTCTCGATCGTGATCGCGCCCGAGATCACGAACCCGAACGACAGGATCGTGACGGTCATCGTCGGCAGCAGCGCGTTCGGCACGGCGTGCTTGCGGCGCACCGCGGTGTCACGCAGGCCCTTCGCGCGCGCGGTGACGATGAAGTCCTCGCCGAGCGTCTCGAGCAGCGAGGACCGCATGATGAGCGAGTACTCGCCCAGGTACGAGACGGTGAGAACGAAGAACGGTAAGAGCATGTGGTTGAGCACGTCCGTGACATGTGCGAACCCGTGATATACGGGGAACGTCGAGGAGTAGCCGCCCGTGGGGAAGATCGCCGGGAACGGACCCACGCCCACCGAGAACGCCATGATCATCAACAGCCCGAACCAGAACTCGGGCATCGAGTACGTGAACAGGGTGAACCCGAGCATTCCCTGGTCGAAGCGCGAACCCCGCCGCCATCCCTGGGCGATCCCGATCCAAATGCCCAGGATCGTCGACGCGATCGTCGACAGCCCGACGAGCAAGACGGTCGCCCAGACGCGCTGCGCGATCACCGTGCGCACGGGGGTCGCGTAGAAGGTCGACACGCCCAGGTGCCCCTGGAGCGTCTGGCCGACGTAGTGCACGAACTGCTGCGGCAGCGGCAGGTCCAAGCCGAGCTCGCGTTCGAGCTCGAGCGCCGCCGACCGCGACAGGTCGCCGCGCGACTCACGTAGCAACTGCGTGACGGGGTCCCCGATCCCGCGGAAGAGGAAGAAGTTGAAGGCGAGGACGAAGGCCAGGGTGAGGAGCGCCTGCAGCAGCTTCGAAACGAAGTACCTGCGGGTGTTCATCGGGTGCGCCTACGTCCGATCTCGACTCAGGCTCGATCCTCGTCCATCCGGCGCCGGCGCGCCGCGAAGAAAATGCCCGCCGCGATCAACACGGCGGCCACGATCGCGATCCAGACCCCCGCCGGAACACCGCTCGACGCCCGATTGCCGCCGGTCGCGGTCCCGACCGGCGTGATGCTGATGAACGAGAACGGTCCCCAGGTCGCGAGCAGATCGCCCTTTTCGCCCGGCTGGATCGTGAAGTTCGTGAACCGGTCCGACCGATATGCCTCGAGGGAGTCGGTGTACGCGATCATCACGTACGGCATCTGATCCCAGAGGATCTGCTGCATCTGTTGCACCACTTGGGCCCGCTCGGCCGGATCGGTCACGGACAGCTGCTCGTCGTAGAGCTTGTCGTACTCCGCATCGCAGAAGAAGCTGTCGTTGTTGCCGTAGACGCCCGCCTCCGGCGCGCGCTGCTCGCAGGTGAAGATGTTGAGGATGTAGTTCGGATCGGGGTTCGGATACCAGCCCCAGTGGAAGATGTCGTAGTTCCCGGCCTCGATGATCGACGTGAGCTTCCCGGTGCTCACCGACTGCACGTTCACGCCGATCCCGATTTGCTCGAGCCAGTTCTGAACGAATGGTGCGGTCTTGATCGTGTTCTGGTCCGAGGTTCGCGTGAAGTACTGCAGCATGACGTTGTCACCCGTGACGGGGTCGTTCACGATCCCGTCCCCGTCGGTGTCCGTATACCCCGCTGCCGTGAGGTCGGACTTGGCTTGGTCCAGGTTGAACGGCAGGGCGTCATCGGCCGGCGGGTCCCAATTGCCGGTCGTCGCGTCCGGCTGCACGGGTGAGTCGGCCGGGACCGCGTATCCGCCATACACCTTGTCCACCAGCTCCTGGCTGTTCACCGCCTCGCGAACGACTCGGCGGAATGCCGGGTCGGCCGCGGCGTGACTGCCCGTGCCGTGTGGCACGAAGCCACCGGCCGGATTGTCCTGGAATGCCGAGCCCGAGTTGAACGCCAGCTCGTCGAACAGCGGAATCTCCGCACCGTGCGTCGTGATGTTCGGCTTGCCGCTGAGGGAGTTCAGGATGTTCGCTGAATCGAAGTATCCGAAGTCGATCTCGCCCTGCTGCAGGGCGGCCGCTTCCTGGTTCTCGTCGTTGTAGATCTTGTAGATGATCTCGTCGACGTGAGGGGTGAGGCCGATCTCGCTACCCCAGTAGTTCGGGTTTCGCACGAGCGTGACGCTGTCCCCTTGCGTATAGCTCTGCACGACGAACGGGCCGCTGCCTACGGCGGGCACAGCCGGATCGCTCTTCGCCGCCTTGTAGTCGTTCTCGTACTTGCCCCAAATGTGCTCGGGCAGGATGTAGTCGTACATGAACACGGTGTTGCCCGAGTAGACGGATGTCGGCTGGGTGGCGTGGATCACAAACGTCGTGTCGTCCACGACCTCGACGTTGTCGATGAGCCGAACATCGGCAGAGTAGTTGCTGGGCTTGTATTTCACGTAGTAGTTGAGGGTCCAGGCCACGTCGTTCGCAGTGAAGGGTTCGCCGTCGGACCATTTCATCCCGGGCCGCATGTGGTACGTGAATGCCATCGAGCTGGAGTCCACGTCGACGCTCGTCGTGATGGAGTGCTCGAAGTCCGGGCTGAAGTCCGCGGCGGCGAACTCGATCGGCAGGTTGAACTCCATCGCCCAGATCGTGTAGTCGGTTCCGAGGTAGCCCTTCAAGGGGTTCAGCGAGCTCGGCTCGCTCGTGTCGGCGTAGATGAACACCTTCTTCTCGGCCGGCGCGGAGCTCTGGGCGAACGCCGCCCCGGCGAGCACGCCGCTCACCACGGCGGCGGAGGCGGCCGCCACCGCGATCGCCACCCGGATGCCCCTCCAGCTCGTTCCCTGCGCCATCGGTGTCCCCTTTCTTCGCATCAACCTGTTGTCAAGTGGTACGAACCTGCGATCAAAGCCGGTTGCTCGATCGTGACCGTCCGCGCGTCCGCGTCGAGGGTCGCGGTCACGCCGAGCGGCATCGTGGCGAGGTGTTTCCCGTGCCCGAGCGGCAGCTTGTAGAGGACGGGCACGCCCAGGGGTTCGAGGTGCAGCTCCAGCACGTCCTCGAGGCTCCGCGTGCGCGGCGCCTCCGGGCGGTCGTCCCGCCAGTCGCACTTGAACATCTCACCGACCACGACCCCCACGATGCGATCGAGCTTCCCAGCCACTCGAAGCTGCCACAGCATGCCGTCCAGCTGGTAGGGGGGCAAATCGACGTCCTCGAAGAACAGGATGCAGTCGTCGAATACCGGCTCCCACGGTGTCCCCATCGTGTGCTGCATCGTCCAGAGGTTGCCGCCGACGATCGGAGCCGTGACGGATCCGCCCACGATCGCCCGGACGTACGGGTCGTCCGGATCGTTCGGCACCTCGCCGGCGCCGCCCGTTCGAAAGGCTCGCTCGGCGGAGTTCCAGGTGAACGCGGTGCGCTCGGGGATGCCCATCGATGCTAGGCCGGGGCCGTGCAGCGTCGCGAGGCCGGTCTCCTGGCGGATCGCCACGTGCAGCGCGGTGATGTCCGAGTAGCCCATCAGGCCCTTCGGATTCGCCGCGATGAGCTCGTAGTCGAGATAGGGCAGAAGCTGGGCAGCGCCCGTTCCGCCCCAGAGCACCTGGATCACGTCGACCTCGGGGTCCGCGAACAGGTCGTGCAGGTCGTGCGCGCGGCTCTTGGGGTCGCCGGCGACGTAGTCGTCGCGCTCCCACACGCCTCCGGCCAGCTTCACGCGATAGCCCTTCGTCTCCCACCACTCGACGGGGCGAAGGACGTCGCTCCGGTTGAAGTAGGGGCCGCTCGGCGCGCACACGCCGATCGTCCCGCCCTCGGGAAGGGTGGGACCGAACAGCGTCGCGCCGGGGCCGCTCATGCGGGCGGCACCTCGCTCGGAGGCCATCGGACCGGGAGCGGCTTCTCCCGCAGCTCCCGCACGAACTCGACCGACTCCTTCACCGCGGCCTCGAGCAGCAGGTGCCCTTTCTCCGCGGTGGCTTTGGTCGCGTCGCCGTGGACGCCGGTGTGCGAGATCGCGTTCCACCAGGGCATGTAGTGCAGTGGACCGTCCGACCAATCCATCCATGCATGCGTTCCCTCGGGAAAAGAGTTCTCGTCGACGGCCTTCGCCATGTCGACGGCGTCGGGATCGATCGCGAGGTAGATGCTCGTCTCGAGCTCGCACGCGTGGCCCATCCCGCCGACCTCGGATTCGCGGACCTCGGCGATCGTTTGCATCCCTTCGGCACTCGTCAAGTAGAACACCCCCGCCGCAAGTACGTCGGGGTGCTCGAGGGCTACGAGCCTCGCGGCCATGTCGACGAGCGGGATGTTCGAGCCGTGGCCGTTGAGATACAGCATCCGCTTGAACCCGTGGTGTGCGAGCGAGGTGCCCACGTCCACCGCGTAGTCCACGAAGGTCTTCCACCCGATCGTGATCGGGCCCGGGAAGTCCATGTGGTGGGGCGTGTAGCCGTGCGTGAGCGGCGGCAGCAACACGACCTCGTCGGGAATCGCCCGGGCGGTGCGCTCGCAGATCTCCGAGGCGATGCGGATGTCGCAGTCGAGAGGAAGGTGGGGGCCGTGATCCTCGAGCGTTCCGACCGGGATCAGGCAGACCCGGTCCTCGGCGACGGCGCGGCGCACC
This sequence comes from Actinomycetota bacterium, assembly GCA_036556805.1. Classification (GTDB taxonomy): domain Bacteria; phylum Actinomycetota; class UBA4738; order UBA4738; family HRBIN12; genus DATBIS01. The sequence goes on from DATBIS010000124.1 coordinate 26,087, forward strand.
TCCGGCCACGTGAGGCGGTCGTAGCGAAGGGGATCCGTCCAGGCCATCGTCGCCGCCTAGGCCCTCAGGGGCGAGAGGTCGATTTCGTCGTACGAGGACTCGCACGGGTTGCCGGCGGCGACCCACATCCGGCGTGCCTCGACGTCGCACACGATCGAGAACATCACGGCGGATGCCTCTTCGCCCTCGCTCTCGTCGGGGTGCAGGCAGATCGACTGTGGCCGCGACTCGTGGTCGCGCATGATGTCCATGACGACCTCGGGCGATGCCGGCGAGCACTCCTCGAGCAGCTGCGTGAGGCGCGCGTAACGCGCCTGGCTCCCTTCGGAAGCCTCCGGCGCGAGCGCCGCGAGGTCGGGGTCGAGGTAGTGGTTGGTGTGCGGTCCGTCGCCGTCGATGATGCGGTGTTGTTTCGCGGTCGTCTCGAGCGCGAACGCGTCGCCGCCCGGGAAGCCGAAGACGTGGCCGTAGCCGCCGGCCCTGGACTCGCCGGCGGCGCGAGCGAGCGCGTCCTCGCGGTTGCGCGCGGCGAGCGAGCTCCGCGAAACGAGCACGCGCGGCACGCCGACGCCGTCGTCCGAGGCGGTGAGCGAGCCGATGCCCTGGACCCCGCCGTGTGCGTTCATGCCGACCGCGGGCAGGCAGCACACGATCGTCGGCGAGGCAACCGGGGTCGCCCCGCCGTCGGGGACGTCGATGACGACCGCGATGTTTCCCAGGTCGCCGGCGAGCCAGTGCTCGTTGTGCGCGAAGACCAGCCCGCCGTCGGCCGTTCGCGTCGTGAGGCTCGAGCAGCGCTCGACGATCGGCGGCTTCGGCGCGGCGACGTAGCCCTCCTTGCGTTGCAGGAACCGGAGCTCGCCCTCGGGTGACTCGAGGAGCGGCTCCAGCTCCTCGAAGGCGTTGATCGCGAACAGCTCGAGCACCGGCACCATCGCGCCCTGCGACATCCCCTTCAGCACGTCCATCTGCTCGGGGTGGCTCGTTTCGGCGGCGACGAGGTAACCGGTGAGGAGGTCCTGGAGCTTCGTGGAGGAGATTCCGCGGCGCTCGAGGTAGCGATGGTAGAAGTCCATCGAGCTCTGGATCAGGTCGGCGAGCTCCTTGCCGATCCGCTGGCCGCGCGCGGCAGACGGCCCGGTGGCGTGGACGACCCGTACCTCCGGCATCTCGGCGTGACTCCTGGTCGGGCGGGCGGCGAACAGCCTACGCCATGGGGTGCGCGATCACGCAATCGAGGCAAGGGCCCGTTCGACCACGCTGCGGATGAACTCGCCCTTCGCCTCCGTGTAGCCGAAGCGGTCGTTGGGATGTTCCGCTACCAGTCCGCGCTTGAGGTCGGCGTACGCGTTCGCGTCGTCGGGATGCTCGCGCAGCCAGTCGCGGAACACGAGGTGCTCGCGCTCCCACTCGCCGCCGGCCTCGCAGATGTGCACGTGGAACTGCCGTCGGCCGTCCACGTCGAGCTTGAAGTACTCCCGCTCCGGGATCGTCAGGTCGATCCCGTGCCAGTATCCGAGCGCGACGAGTGGTTCCGCGAACGGCGCGCGAGGCACCAGCGATCCGACCGAGACCTGGATGTCCACGACCGGCTTCGCGGCGAGGCCGGGCACGCTGGTCGACCCGACGTGCTCGATGCGAAGCGCCACCTCACCGAGCGCTTTCCGGATCCGCGTGGCTTCGGCTTCGAACCTCTTCGGCCATGCGGGGTCGTAATCGGAGATGCCGTACTCGTCGTATCGACCCGCGTGGCGCCCGGCGATGGCGGCGGAGGCGTGGACCCTCGCGAGGTTCACGAACCCGTCGAACAGGCCCTGCTGGGCGCGATCGTCGGCCGCCGTGTCCTCCGGGTGCCATTCGACGCCGAGCATCCAGCCGAGCACACTGTCCCGCGGCGGGCGTTCGATCGCCTCGACGAGGCCGTCGGGCGAGCGGCCGGAAACGACGAACCCGTCGCCGACGCGATCGACGCCCTGGTGGTGGTGCGACGAGCAGCGAAGCGCCGCCTCGCCGGTCGCCGCTTGAAGGGCGGTGCCCCGCACGACCTCGACGTCGTGGATCGTCTGCGTGTCCTCGACGGGTACGCCGTGTTCGAGCAGGCCCGGGAGATCGGGGAGATGCCGGTGGAGTGTGCCTCCGTAGGCCACGTTCAACACCTGCATCCCGCGGCAGATCGCGAGCACCGGGAGACTCACCCGCTCCGCGGCGTGGAGCAAGGCGATCTCGAGCTCGTCGCGGTCGGGCTCGACGCCGTAGACGTCGGCGCTCCCCGTCCCGCCGTAGCGCGCCGGGTCCACGTCCCCGCCGCCCACGAGCACGAGGCCGTCGAAGGGCTCCAGGAGCTCGTCGGGCTCGCCCGGCTCGCCCGGCGACACCAGCGCCGTCCGCGCTCCGGCCCGTCGTAGGCATTCGAGGTACTGCAGTGGCACGCCGTAGCCGCCACGGGGCCAGCGCGACACCCTGGACTCGTCGAGGTGGTACGCGACGACCGCCACGAGCGGCCGAGGTCGGGGACTCAACCTCGGCGCTCCCGCACGACGTCCGCGAATCGCCTGAACAGCTCGCGCCCGCGCTCCTCGTGGTCGGCCATGTGGCTCTCGGCTTCCGAGCGGAGCCGGTCGGGAGACTTCCCCCACTCCGCCGCGAGGTCGGTCTCGGCGCTCGCCAGGTCGACCCAGGCGGAAAACTCCACGGCGTCGACCTCCTGATGAAACTGGATGCCCCACGCGGACTCGCCGACGCGATAGGCCTGCATCGGGACGACGTCGCCGGTGGCGAGCAGGACGGCGCCGGGAGGCAGCTCGTGCGTGTCCTCGTGCCACTGCACGACCAGATCGCCGTCGGTGTAGTGAGAGACGAGGCGATCCTCCTTGCCCTCGGCGGTGGGTCGGATCGGCTCGAAGCCGCACTCGCGAACCGGCGACCGATACACCTGCTCGCCCAGGGCTCGGGCGAGGAGCTGGGAGCCGAGGCAGATCCCCAGATAGGGGACCTCGGCGTCCACCGCGGCGGCCGTGAAGTCGCGCACCTCGGCGAGGAACGGCCGGGTCGAGTCGTCCACGTTCGTCGTTCCGCCGAACGTGACGATGCCGGAGACCTCTTCGAGGTCGGGGAGGCGGGCTCCCGCCGTCACGTCGACGGTGACGAGGTCGGCGCGCTCCCACGCGAGGGTCGGGGCCGCCACGCCGAACGACTCGTAGCGATCGTTGCGGATCAAGAGGATCGGCCTGCGTCGCATTGCACACGGAGTCTACGATCGCGCCCGGCGTGGCCCGCGCCGCTTGACGCACTTTGTCAGACAAAATAGTCTCTCTCGATGGCAACGGGTGACCGGAAGCGCGGGGGCGGGAAGCTCGCGTCGTCCGTCTCCGAGGAGCTGACGCGCCGGATCGCCGGGGGCTCGCTGTCCCCCGGGGCGCAGCTCCCGCCCGAGCCCGCGCTCGCCGCCGAGCTCGGCGTGTCGCGCCCGACCCTCCGCGAAGCGCTGCGCGCGCTGCAGGAGCAAGGCCTCCTCACGCGCACGCCCGGTGCCGGCACGTTCGTCACGCACCGAGCGCGGCTGCGGAACAACCTCGACGTGAACTTCGGTGTCACCGACGCGATCCGGGCGGCCGGGATGGAGCCCGCGTCGCGCGACGTCCGCGTCGAGCGCGTGTCGTCGACCGCCGACGAGGCCTCGCAGCTCGCGCTGCAGGAGGGGGATCCCCTCGTCGCGGTCGACCGCGTGCGCACCGCCGACGGCCGCGCCGTCGTGTACTCGCGCGACCTGTTCGCCGCGTCGCTCGCGGACACCGCTCGGGTGCGGTTCTCCGCCAGGGACTGGGCCGGTTCGATCTACGACCTCTTCCAGCGGAAGCTCGGGATCGCGATCCACCTCGGCGTCGCGACGTTCCTGCCGCTCGCCGCCCCGAAGGCGGTCGCGGCCCGGCTGGGCGTCGCGCGCGGGGCCCTGCTGCTGTACCTGCGACAAGTGGACTATGCGGAGGACGGCCGACCCGTCCTCTACTCCCACGAGTACCACCTGGCCGATGCGTTCGAGTTCACCCTGGTGCGCCGGGGTCCGGGAAGGAGAGCTGGATGACTGCAGAGGTTGGCAAGGCGATGCGGATGAAGCGCGTCATCGACGGCGCCGGCGTCTCGGTGATCTGCGCGCTCGACCACGGCATGACGTCGCCGACGTTCCTCGAACCGCTCGCGGCGATCGCCGATCGAACCCGCGAAGCGGTCGAGGGCGGCGCGAACGTCATCATGATGAGCAAGGGGATGATCCGCACCGCGATGCCGGCGTTCGCCCCGACGACGTCGCTCGCGCTGCTGCTCTCCGCGTCGGCGTCGCCGGACGAGACCCGACCCCGGATCGTCCAGATCGCGGAGGTCGAGGAGGCGCTTCTCGCCGGCGCGGACGCCGTGGTGCTGTTCACCGCGCTCGGCGGCGACACCGAGCCCTCGATGATCGACATCCTCGCGGGGGTCGGGCGCGAGTGCGCCGCGCTCGGCATGCCGTTCATTGCCGAGGCCGAGTTCCCCACCACGTATGCGACGGTCGAGGCGCTGAAGCAGCAGTACGGGTTCGAGTACCTTCGGCGGAACGTGCGGCTCTGTGCCGAGCTCGGCGCCGACGTCGTGAAGACGAACTGGCCGGGCGACCAGGACTCGTTCGCGAGGCTCGTGGAGGCGACGTCGGGCGTGCCGGTCGTGCTCGCCGGCGGCTCCCGGCTCGAGGATCGTGAGCTCCTCATCCGAATGGAGCAGGCGATCGCCGTCGGCGCGATCGGGTGCTCGGTCGGACGCAACATCTTCATGCACCGTTCGCCGGAGGCGATCACGCGAGCCATCTCCCGTGTGATCCGCGAGCGCTGGAGCGCGGAGAAGGCGCACGACGCGCTCCGCGACGAGCTGGGGGAGGCGTCGTGAGAGCGGCGTTCATGACGGACGTGAACTCGGTCGAGATCCGCGACGCCGAGGAGCCCAAGCTCGATCCCGCGGGAGCGATCCTGCGCGTCGAGGCGTGCGGGATCTGCGGCACCGACGCCCGGACCTTCTTCAACGGCGATCCGCGCGCGCCCAAGCCCTGGCTGCTCGGGCACGAGCCCGTGGGCGTCCTCGAGGAGGTGGGGCCGGCCGCCGACCTGCCGCCCGGGGTCGCGAGGGGCGATCGCGTGTTCCTCGGGTCGATCCTCACGTGCGGCGAATGCCGGTGGTGTCTCGAGGGGTTCCAGAACCTGTGCGAGCACCATCTGCTTTACGGCTACGACCCGTATCCCGGCGCGTACGCCGAGTGGGCAGGCGTGCCGCCGATCGCGATGAAGAACCTGATCCCGCTGCCGCCGGAGCTTCCGTCCGACCTCGCGACCGTCGCGGACCCGTTCGCGTGCGCCCTCAACGGCGTCGAGCAGCTCGACGTACGGCTCGGCGATACCGTGGTGATCATCGGCACCGGTCCGATCGGCTGCTGGCAAGCCGTGATGGCGCGCGACCGCGGTGCGAGTCGCATCTGGGTGATCGACGTGAGCGCGGAGCGGCTCGCGCTCGCGATGGGCGTCGTCGGCCGGTTCGTCGACGACGCGTGGGTCGGCGGCGAGGACAACGGCGTCGCGGAGATCATGGCGCGCACGGGCGGGCGGGGTGCCGACCGTGTGAGCGTGGCGGCGCCGTCGAAACAGGCACAGCAGGCGGCGCTCGAGATGGCGGCCAAGCGCGCAAAGGTCGTGTACTTCGCCGGCCTGCCGAAGCACGATCCGATCAGCCCGCTCGACGTGAACCAGCTGCACTACAAGGAGCTGGCGATCCTCGGCGCGTACGGGGCCACGCACCGCCAGTACGTGATCACGATGGGGTACCTCGACCGCCGGCGCGCCGACCTCGAGGGCGTCGTCACCCACCGGTTTTCGCTCGAGGAGATCGGGACCGCGTTCGAAACGATCCGCTCGGGCACGGGGCTGAAGATGGTGATCCAGCCGTGAGCGGCCCCTTCGTGATCGGCTGCGACGTCGGCAGCCAGGGGACGAACTGCGCGCTCTACGCCGCCGACGGGACGCTCGTCTCGTCCTCGTACCAGGCGTACGATCTCTCGTTTCCGTTCCCCGGTGCGGCCGAGCAAGATCCAGATCTCTGGCCGACGGCGGTCGCGGCGGGTGTTCGCGAGCTCCTCCAGCACGTCCCGGAGGGTCCATCGGCGGTCAAGGGCCTCTCCTTCGGGTCTCAGCTCGACGGCATGGTCGTGTGCGGCAAGGACGGGCGCCCGCTGCGTCCAGCGATGATCTGGATGGACCGACGCGCCGAGGCTCAAGCGGCCCGCGTGGCCGAGCGGATGGCTCCGGAGGAGTTCTATCGCAACGTCGGCGCGAACCTCGACTCCTCGCACGCGGTTTTCAAGGCCCTCTGGGTGCGCGACGAGGAGCCGGAACTCTGGGCGCAGGCGGCCTTCCTCATGTCGCCCGGCACCTACGTCCTCCGAAACGTCGCCGGCGCCGTCGCCGTGGACTACTCGAACGCCTCGTCGCTCGCGCTGCTCGATCCCCGGTCGCGGAAGTGGTCAATGGAGGCGCTCGCCGCCGTCGACCTTCCCGAGCACCTGCTTCCCGAGGTGGTCGCGGCGACCGAGCCGATCTCGGCGATCACGTCGGCGTTCGCAGAATCGACAGGGCTGGATCCGTCGACCGTCGTGGTCGTCGGTTGCGGCGACGAGATGGCCGCAACGCTCGGCGCCGGCGTGTTCGCGCCGGGCGAGGTCTGCGACGTGGTCGGGACGGCCGAACCGGTTTGCGCCGCGAGCGCCGAGCCCCGCGAGGACCCCACGATGCTCGTCGAGTGCCATCCCCACGCCGACCCCGACGCCTGGCTCCTCGAGAACCCCGGCTTCGTCTCGGGCGGCAATCTGCGCTGGTGGCGGGACCAGTTCGCCCCTCTCGAGCGAGCAGCGGAGACCGAGGGCCTCGGCGACGCGTACGACCTGCTTTCGCAAGAGGCGGGGCACGTCCCACCGGGCGCCGAAGGCCTGGTGTTCCTTCCGTGCATGCAGGGCGCCATGGCGCCCGAGTGGAACGGCGCCGCGCGGGGCGTGTTCTTCGGGATGACGCTCGCCCACGGCCGGGAGCACATGACGAGAGCGATCCTCGAGGGAAGCGCGTTCGCGCTTCGCGACATCCTCGAGGCGATGCGCGACGCCGGTCTCGACGTTCGGCGCCTCACGATCGTGGGCGGCGGCGCGAAGGGTCCCGTGTGGCGCCAGATCAAGGCCGACGTGACGCGGCTGCCCGTGCGCGTCCCGACGAGTGTGGAGACGACCGCGACCGGCGCCGCAATCCTCGCGGCCGTCGGCTCGGGCGTGCACGCGTCCGTCGGGGACGCCGTGGCGGCGTTCGTCGCGTACGAGCCGGACGAGCACGAGCCGGATCCCGAGCGCGCGGAGGCCTACGACGAGGCGTACGCGCGCTACCGCGAGGTGTACTTCGCGCTCAAGCCGGTCTTCGAGCGAGGCTGACCCGCCGGCTCAGCCTCGCTCGAAGTAGCGCTGCATCTCCCAGTCGGTGACGCACAGGTTGTCGAAGATCGACTGCTCCTGGACGGCCGTGTTCAGGAGGTGCTCGAACACGAAGTCGCCGAACGCCGCGCGAGCAACCTCGCTCCCCGCAAACGCGTCGATCGCCTCGTGCAGCGACGACGGCACGCGCGGCACGTCCTTCGCCTCGTACGCGTTGCCCACGAACATATCCGGGCTTTCGACCTTGTTCTCGATGCCGTGCAGACCCGCCGCGATCGTCGCCGCGTACCCCAGGTACGGGTTCACGTCGGCCCCCGGGATCCTCGACTCCACACGGAACCCCTTGTGCTCGCCCACCGTGCGGAAGCCGCAGGTGCGGTTGTCGCGGCTCCACACGATCGCGGTCGGCGCCCACGAGCCGAGCTGGTAGCGCTTGTAGGAGTTCACGAACGGCGCGTACATCCACGCCATCTCGCGCGCGGTGGACATGAGCCCGCCCAGGTAGTGGCGGAACGTCTCCGAGAAGTGGTTCGGCGCGTTCTGGTCCCACATCAAGGACTCGTCGGTGTCGGCGCTCCACACGCTGGAGTGCATGTGGCACGAAGACCCCGCCTCGGCCATCGTCCACTTCGCCATGAACGTCGCCGCGACGCCGTTCATCGCGCAGATCTCCTTCACGCCGTGCTTGTACAGCGAGTGGTAGTCGGCCGTGCGCAGCGCGTCGGCGTACGTGATGTTGATCTCGTGCTGGCCCTTGCCGAACTCGCCCTTCGAAAACTCGACGGGGATCCCGGCGGCGACCATGTTGTTGCGGATCTGCCGGATGATCCATTCGTCCTTGGTCGTCTGGAGCATGTGGTAGTCCATGATGTAGGTCGACGTCGGGCGGAGGTTCCGGTAGCCGCCCTCGGCGATCGCGTCGAACGAGTCCCTGAACAAGTAGAACTCGAGCTCCGACCCGGTCTTCACCGTGTAGCCCATCTCCTGCGCGCGCTCGACCTGACGCTTGAGGATCTGGCGCGGCGCCACCTCGACGGGCTCACCGGTCTCCTCGTCCGCGATGTCGCAGATCACCATCGCGGTCTTCTCGAGCCAGGGGCAGAGCCGCAGGGTCGAGACGTCGGGGATCATGCGGAAGTCGCCGTAGCCGGTGTCCCAGCTCGCGTACTGGTAGCCGGGCAGTGGCTCCATCTCCATGTCGATCGCGAGCAGGTAGAGGCACGCGTGGAGGCCCTCCTCGCCCAGCACGTCCTCGAGGAAGAAGTGCGGGACGATGCGCTTGCCCATGAACCGGCCCTGCATGTCGGTGAACATGCAGAGGACCGTGTCGATCTCGCCGCTCGAGGCCATCTCCTCGAGCGTCTTCACGTCGAGCGTGCCGGTGCCCTGGCTCATCTCAGCTCCCACCCTTCCCGTTAACGCACGAACGCGGCGGTCCGATCGGACCGCCGCGTTCGGCTCTGCACCTCCTCGGCTACCCCGTCGGCGCCGCCGGGGGCGGGGTCGGGGTCGACGACCCAGTGGACTCACCCCGCAAGATGGCCGCCTGCTCCTCGTGGGAGGCGGTGTAGCCCTCTTGCTCGGGGATGCCGGCCTCACCACGCGTGAGGGCGAACTCCTCCTCTGGCGAAAGCACCAGGCGATGTCGGCCGGCGATGGCGAAGTAGACCACCCCGAGGACGTAGTAGATCGCCACGCCGTAGACGCCGGGCCGGTACGCCTCGTTCAGGAAGATCGACGCCAGCGACACCACGGCAATGATGCCGGCGATACCGGCCCCGGCCTCACCCCACTTGCTCAGATACGGTCGCGTGATGTTCGGCAGGTTCCGCCGCAACAGGATGAAGGAGATGCATTGGAGTGTGTACGAGATGACGGCCGCGAACACCGCCATGTTGAGGACGGCCGCCACAACCGACGCGCTTCCGCCCGTTCGGGCGAGATGCCACTGGAGCCAAACGACGACGTAGCCGACGATGGCGCCCGCCACCAGCGCCACGACCGGCGTCTTCCTCTTACTGTCCGTGACCGACAGGAACTTCGGGAAATAGCCGGCACGAGACAGCGAGTACGTGTTCCTGCCGTAGGCGTAGATGATCGTGAAGAAGCTCGCGATCAGACCGAGCAGTCCGATCAAACCGAGCAGGGAGGCGCCAGTGCCTTCGCCGAACACGCCCTTGAACCCGTCGAACAGCGGCGTCGCCGATCCACCGAGCGCCGAGGCGCCGCCACCGACGCCGGAGTTGATGAAGAGCGTCAGGACGCTCGCGATCAGCAGCGTGTGCATGCCCCAGATCGTGCCTTTCGGCACATCTCGGCGCGGGTCCATCGATTCCTCGGCCGCGAGCGGCACCTCTTCGATCGCGAGGTAGAACCAGATCGCGAAGGGGAGGGACTTGAAGATCCCGCTCACCCCAAAGGGCAGGAACGACCCGCCCCCATCGGGCAAGGGATCCCCGCCGCCGTCGGGAATGTTGAACCACAGGCTTGGGTGGAACTTGCCCGAAACCAGAGCGGACACGTAGAAGACGGCCAGGATGCCCAGCGCAACGACCGTGATCGCCACGGTAAAGCGCATCGTTGCCTCGATGCCGATGACATTGATCCCGACGAAGATGACGTAGAAGATGGCCCACCAGAAGGGCTCGCTGTTCCACCATGGCTCTCCCACGACGTCGAACAGATCGACGACGATGTCGTGCATGAGGACGCCCATCGCCGCCACCACGACCGCGGGCGTGATGACGTACTCCATGTTCTCCGCAAGCCCGGTCAGGAATCCGCCCCAAGGACCCATCGCCGACCGGGCGAAGGAGTACGCCCCACCCGTATGGGGCAAGGCCGGCGACATCTCAGCGATCGAGTAGCAGAGTCCGTAGTACATGACCGCAATCACCGCGGTCGCGATCAGTAGGCCACCGAACCCTCCGGTTCCGAGGCCCGCGTTCCACCCGTAGAAGTCACCGGAGATGACGGCGCCCACGCCGAGCGCCCAGAGCGACCACACGCCGGCGTGCCGTCGCAGCTTCCGTTGCTCGAAGTACTCCTCACCGACCTCTTGGTAGGTGACCGAGCCGACCTTGCGTTCCCTGTCCGACACCGGGTTGCCCCCTTCCCGATCCGCCGCCCGTGCGCGGCGCGTGGGTATCAGGCCACAGGCGCCGCTTGTCTGTCAAACGTCCGGCGACCGGGGTCGGTAGCCCCGTCGGAGCGGCGACGACGCGGCAACGAAGCCGGCCACGACCAGGGTGACCAGGACCGTGAGAGGGAAGCCCGTCGCGTCTGCGGTCGCCCGATACAGCGGAGCGAGCAGCACCGTCACGAGAGCGACGACCGGGGTGATGCGGTACCGCATGAGCCTGAGCACGACCAGGGCGAGCAGCGCGATCCCGAGAGGTACGAAGTCCCACCCGCCGTGCTGAGGGAACGCCTGGACCGGACCTCCGACGCCAACCATGCGTCCGATCCTAGCCTCACCCGACGGGAATCAGTCCTCGGGCGTGACGTACGCGGCCGTGATCCCCCCGTCGACGATCAGCGACGCACCCGTCATGAACGACGAGTCGTCCGAGGCCAGGAAGAGCGCGGCCCTCGCGAGCTCCTCGGCCTGGCCGAGGCGGCCCATCGGGATGTGCACGAATCGGCGCTGCCGCTTTGCCTCATCCGAGAGCAGCTGCATGAGGAGCGGGGTCTCGATGGGCCCCGGACACAGCGCGTTGCAGCGCACGCCCTTCCTCGCGTACTCGACCGCGATCTCACGCGTCATCGCGAGCACGGCCCCCTTCGAAGCCGTGTACGCGGTCTGCGAGGTCGCGGCGCCGAGCCATGCCACGAACGAGGCCACGTTGATGATCGAACCGCCGCCGCCCGCGATCATCGCGGGCACGCCGTACTTGCAGCCGAACGCCACGCCCTTCACGTTGATCGCGAGCGTGCGGTCCCAGATCGACTCGTCCATGGCATCCACGGACCCGTCTTCCGCGAGCATGACGCCGGCGTTGTTGTAGAGGACGTCGAGCGAGCCGAATCGTTCGACCGCGGCCTCGACCATCGCGCGCGCGTCGGATTCCTTCGAGACGTCGGCGTGCACGTAGAGGGCCTCGCCGCCTTCGCCGGCGATCTCGGCGGCCACCTTCGCGCCGGCCTCGTCCGCGAGATCGGTGAGCACGACCTTCGCGCCCTCGACCGCAAAGAGCTTCGACGCGACCATGCCCATGCCGCTCGCGCCGCCGGTGATGAGCGCGACCTTGCCCTTCAGCCTCATCGGCGTCCCCTTTCGTCGTCCGGGACGGAAGGCCCGCGCTCGCGATTGGGCCTCCGCCACGCCTGGGTAGACTCCGCGGATGGTGGAACTTCCCGAAGAGCTCCGCAACCGGCCTCCTCGCAAGGCCGGTCACGAGCCCACGGCCACGCTCACGCTCGACGCCTACCACCGGCTGAAGAGCGAGCTCGTGGAGCTCACGACCGACGGGCGCGACCGGATGGGGGAGCGGCTGAAGGCCGCGCGCGAGCACGGCGACATCCGTGAGAACGCCGAGTACGACGCCGCGAAGAACGAGCAGGGACTCATGGAGGCGCGGATCCGCAAGCTCGGCGAGATGCTCCGCGACCCCGAGATCGTGGAGGCACCCTCGTCCTCCGAGGCCGTGGGACCCGGCATGCTCGTGACGATCCGACCGCTCGACGAGGACGACGCCGACGACGAGACCTACCTGCTCGCGGGTCACGCCGAGGAGAAGGCCCCCGGCGCGAGGACGATCACGACGACGTCGCCCCTGGGGGCCGCGCTGCTCGGATGCGGAACCGGCCAGGAGATCGCGTACGACGCGCCCGGCGGCAGCTTCCGCTACGTGGTCGTCGGGTTCGAACCCTACGGCGGGTAATCACGAAGAGCAGACCGGTGACCGGGCGGGAGATCCAGCACGAGGCCCCGCGCGTGCGAGACATGCCGGCGCCGCGGCGCAACGAGAGCGCGGCGGGCGGCGCGATCCAGCGGGTGTTCGCCTGGCCGTATCGCGCGATCCTGGCGTTCCTCGTCTGGAGCGGCGTCCGTCCCTGGCACCTCACGACGCTCTCGCTCGTCCTCAACGTGCTCACCGGGTGGCAGATCCTCGAGGGGAACTGGTTCGCGGCGGGCGTGCTCCTGCTCGGCGCAGGTCTCTGCGACGTCTTCGACGGCTCGGTCGCGCGGCAACGAGGCGAGTCGAAGCGCTCCGGCGCCTTCCTCGACTCGGTTCTCGATCGGGTCTCCGACATGATCTTGTTCTCCTGTCTCTTCTGGTCGCTCGCGCAGAAGGGCAGGGAGCTCGATGCGGCGCTCGCGCTGGTCACGCTCGGGGTGAGCCTGTTCGTGAGCCACATCCGCGCGGAGGCCGAGGCCGCGGGCCTCTCGCTCTCCGAGGGATTCTTCCAGCGGCTCGAGCGCTTCCTCGCGTTGATGGTCGGTCTGCTGGTTCCCGGCACGATGCTGCCCGCGCTCGTGCTGCTCTCCGCCCTGGGCACGATGACGGTGCTGCAGCGCGGCTGGTCGGCCCTGCGCCGCCCGACGTGACGATGGAGTTCGTCCGGGTGGCGGCGTTCGCGGAGATCGCCGACGGCGAGGTGCGCGCCTACGACACCTCCGCGGGCCGCGTGGCCGTCGCGCACGTCGAACACCGCTTGTTCGCCTTCGGCGACGAGTGCACGCACGCGGGCTGTTCGCTCTCCGAGGGCGAGCTCGACGACCGGGAAGCAACCCTCACGTGTCCGTGCCACGGCAGCGTGTTCGACGTCGAGACCGGCGAGCCCGTCGAGGGGCCGGCCGTCGATCCCGTGCCGATCTACCTGGTCCGCGTCGAGGAAGGTTGGATCGAAGTGAGCGAGGCACCCGCCGTCGAGCGCTGAGATCTGGAGCGGCGAACCTTTGCGGTACGCTCGCGTCCCCACGGTCCCGGAGGTCACGATGAGCGAGCGGACGCGATTCGATCTGTCGACCGACGAGCTGCCCACGGCGTGGTTCAACATCATGCCGAGCATCGTCGGGGCGGGGATGCAGCCGCTGCCTCCTCTGCACCCCGGGACGCTCGAGCCGGTCACGCCCGACCTCTTCGCGCCGCTCTTCCCCGAATCCCTGATCCTCCAGGAGGTGTCGACCGACGAGTGGATCGACATCCCCGGCGGCGTCCTGGACGTGTACCGCCTCTGGCGACCCTCGCCGCTGCACCGCGCCACGCGGCTGGAGCAGGCGCTGCAGACGCCCGCGAGGATCTACTTCAAGTACGAGGGCGTGTCCCCGGCCGGCTCGCACAAGCCGAACACCGCGGTCGCGCAGGCCTACTACAACAAGGAGGCTGGCACCAAGCGCATCGCCACGGAGACAGGCGCCGGCCAGTGGGGGTCGGCGCTCGCGATGGCGTGCAAGTTCTTCGGCATCGATTGTCAGGTGTTCATGGTGAAGGCGTCCTACGAGCAGAAGCCCTACCGGCGCATCTTCATGGAGACGTTCGGCGCCGAGGTCATCCCGTCACCCTCGCCCACCACACAAGCGGGCAAGGCGGTGCTCGAGGCGAACCCGGACTCCACGGGCTCGCTGGGGATCGCGATCAGCGAGGCGGCGGAGGTCGCGGCCACGAGCGGAGGTTCGGTGCGGTACTCGCTCGGGAGCGTGCTCAACCACGTCCTCCTGCATCAGACGGTCGTCGGCCTCGAGGCGAAGCGGCAGATGGCGCTTGCGGGCGAGGCTCCCGACGTCGTGATCGGGTGCGTGGGAGGAGGTTCGAATTTCGCCGGGCTCGCCTACCCCTTCATGGCCGACCGTCTCTCGGGGGCCCGTCCGGGCCTGCGGTTCCTCGCGACCGAGCCGGCCGCGTGCCCGACGCTCACGAAGGGCGCGTTCCGATACGACTTCGGCGACGCGGTTCGGTCGATGCCGTTGGTTCCGATGTACACGCTCGGCCACGGCTTCGTGCCGGCGCCCGTGCACGCAGGCGGCCTCCGATACCACGGCGATTCTCCCTCGCTCTCGCTCCTGGTGAAGCACGGCCACATGGAGGCGGTCGCGTACTCGCAGAACGCGATCTTCGAGGCCGCGCTCCGGTTCGCGCACGCGCAGGGGATCGTGCCGGCCCCCGAGTCCGCGCACGCGGTGAAAGGCGCGATCGACGAGGCCGTCGCGGCGCGCGAGGCGGGCGAGGAGCGCGTGATCCTGTTCGGGCTCTCCGGTCACGGGAACTTCGACATGCAGGCGTACGACGACTACCTGCACGACCGGCTCCCCGAGGTCGAGTTCCGCGATGAAGACCTCCAGGCGAGCATGGCCGAGGTTCCGGAGGTCGCGTTCCCGGGGTGACCGAGGGCGGCGTCGACGTCCACCCGCTCCGCGAGGAGGAGTTCGAGGCCGTCTGCTCGCACCTCCCGGGCCGTTCTCGGGCGCATCACCGCTCTCGTCTCGACGAGCAGCACGCCGGCCGATTCGTGTACCTCATCGCGTGGATCGACGGCGTGCCGGCCGGTCACGTCGGGATCGGGTTCCCCGACGATCGGCGCGTGGCCGATCGCTGCGAGTGGGGCGACCGTGCGCTCGTCTCCGACCTGTGGGTCGAGCCGGCGTTCCGCGGCCGGGGAGCGGGGCGGGCGCTCATGGTGGAGCTCGAGCGTCGCTGCCGCGAGGCCGGCGTGGAGGAGATCGGACTCGACTCGGGCGTGCACGACGGCTACGCGGCCGCCCGGAACCTCTACCGCTCGCTCGGCTACACGGACCGCGGCGGCGCGTTCGTTTCGAGCGAGACGATGCCGCCGGGCGCCGGGCTCCCGTACTTCATCGAGATCCTGACCATCTGGACGAAGTCGCTGCGCGACTGAGCGGCGTCAGACGACCTCGCGCAGCCGGCGCTCGAGGAACGCCCGCTCCGTCGCGTTCGTCGTGAGGGCGATCGCGCGCCGATAGGCGTCGGCCGACTCGGCGCGCCGTTCCAGCCGCCGAAGGAGATCCGCCCGCGCCGAGTGGTAGAGGTGGTACCCGGCGAGGGCCCCCGAGAGGGGTTCCATGATCGCGAGCCCGGCCTGCGGCCCGTCCGCCATCGCGACGGCGACCGCGCGGTTCAGCTCGACGACCGCCGATGGCTGCATGGTCCCGAGCGCGCCGTAGATCGACGCGATCTCCGCCCAGTCGGTGTCGTCGGGACGCGGCGCCTGGGCGTGCACGGCGGCGATCGCCGCCTGGAGCTGATAGGGGCCGACCGAACGGAGCGCCTTCGCGCGCTCGAGCGTCGCGAGCCCTTCGTCGATCATCGCGTGATCCCAGCGCGAGCGGTCCTGGTCCTCCAGCAGCACGAGGTCGCCGTCCTCGTCCGTCCGCGTCACCCGGCGCGAGTGCTGCAACAGCATGAGCGCCAGCAGGCCGATCGCCTCGGGTTCGCCGGGAAGCAGGCGGTCGACGACCCGGCAGAGCCAGATCGCCTCGTCACAGAGCTCGACGCGAACGAGGTCGCCCTGCGTGGGCGCGTAGCCTTCGTTGAACACCAGGTAGAGCACCGCGAGCACGCCGCCGAGCCGTTCGCCGAGGAGCGCCTTCGGCGGCACACGGAACGGAATCCCGGCCTCCTTGATCTTGCGCTTCGCCCGGACGAGGCGCTGCGCAACCGTCGGCTCGGACTGCAGGAAGGCCCGCGCGATCTCCCGGGTGGAGAGGCCGGCAACCGTACGAAGGGTGAGCGCCACCCTCGCCTCGAGCGACAGCGCCGGATGGCAGCACGTGAAGATCAGCCGGAGCCGATCGTCGGGGATCTCGCGCACCTCGTCGTCGTCGCCCAGTCGCTGCACCACGCCCACCTGCTCGACCTTGTCGCGGCCCACGCGCTCGCGGCGCAGACGATCGATCGCCCGGTTGCGCGCGGTCGTCGTGATCCACGCCCCGGGATTGTCCGGCACGCCCTCGCGCGGCCAGCGCTCGAGCGCGGTGGCGAACGCCTCCTGGACGGCCTCTTCCGCGAGGTCGAAGTCCCCGGTGACGCGGATCAGGGCCGCGACCGCCCGCCCCGACTCGCGCCGGAACAGGCGGTCGACGACGTCGTCCGTCAGTGCTCGGGGCCTTCGAGGATCGGACGGACCTCGATCGAGCCGCGCTTCGCCCCCGGCAGCTTCCCCGCCGCCTCGATCGCCTGGTCGAGATCGTCGCATTCGATCAGGAAGTATCCGCCCAGCTGCTCCTTCGTCTCCGCGAACGGACCGTCGGTGGACAGCACCTCGCCGTCGCGCACGCGAACGGTCGTCGCGCTCTTCGTGGAGGCGAGCTCGTCGCCGCCGCGCATCCACCCGCGCTCGACGAGCCAGTTCGCGTACTTGTCGTACTCCTCGTACATCGCCGAGCGATCGTCGTGGCTCGCCGCCTCGATCCCCGCCTCGTCGCCGTAGATCAGCAGCGCGTACTTCATGCGGCCTCCTCGATCCGGGCGCGCCCGTCTGGCGCGCCTCCACCCTAGCGACGAACGGCGCCGGACGCTTTCGACACGACATGGGGGAAAGTAGGCTGCGGCCCGTGGCGATCGATCCTCGCGACCCGCTCGACCTCTCGCCTTCCTTCTCCGCCGAGGAGCGGCAGATCCGCGACCTCGTGCGGGACTGGGTCGGCGACCACGTCCTGCCGTCGATCGAGGAGTGGTTCGAGCGCGGCGAGTTTCCCGTCGAAAGCGCGAAGCAACTGGGCGCCCTCGGCCTGCTGGGCATGCACCTCACCGGCTACGGGTGCCTCGGTGCGAACGCCGTAAGCTACGGGCTCGCGTGCCTCGAGCTCGAGGCGGGCGACTCCGGGTTCCGATCGTTCGTGTCGGTGCAGGGGTCGCTCTGCATGTTCCCGATCTGGAAGTACGGCAGCGAGGAGCAGAAGCAGGAGTGGCTGCCGCGCATGGCCGCGGGCGAGGCGATCGGCTGCTTCGGTCTCACCGAACCCGACTTCGGCTCCGATCCCGGCCGCATGCGTACCGCGGCTCGCCGCGACGGCTCCGATTGGATCCTGTCGGGGACCAAGATGTGGATCACGAACGGCGGCATCGCCGACGTCGCGATCGTGTGGGCGAACACGGACGACGGCGTGCGCGGGTTCGTCGTGCCGACCGACACGCCGGGCTTCGCCGCCACCGACATCCACCGCAAGCTGTCCCTCCGCGCGTCGGTGACCTCCGAGCTGGTGCTCGACGAGGTTCGCCTTCCCGAGGCCGCGGTGCTGCCCGAGGTCGCGGGGATCAAGGGGCCGCTCTCCTGTCTCACCGAGGCGCGTTTCGGCATCGTGTGGGGGGCTCTCGGCGCCGCCCGAGCGTGCTTCGAATCCGCGCTCGAGTTCGCGAAGGAACGCGTGCAGTGGGGCAAGCCGATCGCGGGTTTCCAGCTCACGCAGCGCAAGCTCGCCGACATGTCGCTCGAGCTCGAGAAGGGGATGCTGCTCGCGCTCCATCTCGGAAGGCTGAAGGACGAGGGCCGGCTGCGCCCACAGCAGGTGAGCTACGGAAAGCTCAACAACGTGCGCGAGGCGCTCGCGATCGCCCGGGAGGCCCGCTCGATCCTCGGTGCCTCCGGCATCACGCTCGAGTACCCCGTGATCCGGCACATGAACAACCTCGAGTCCGTGTACACGTACGAGGGCACGAACGAGATCCACACGCTCATCGTGGGCGAGGCGCTCACCGGCCTCCGCGCGTTCGAGTAGACCGTGCGGGTCGGAAGCGTCCGGCGCGGGTAGCCTGGGCTCCCGCCGAACTTCGAGGAGCGCGATGGAGGTCACGATGGCTCGTGAGACCGATTGGATGGTGTTCGAAAAGTCCGTGGAGCTCACCGCGTCGGCGGTGCGCGGCGCGGTCGGGGGCGACGGCAGCCAACCGGCCACGTTCGTCGCCGACGTGTTTCGCGAGGTGTTCAAGGCGCTCAAGGAGACGGCCGACGCGCTGCCCGAGCGAGCGGGAAAGGCCGGGTTCTGAGGTCAGGCCCGCGCCGTGAGGTCGCGGAGCGACACGATGCCGAGCACGCCGTCCTCGTCGACCACCGGCAGGTGGCGGAACCCGCGATCGAGCATCGCGTCGCGAGCCTCCGCGACCGATGTCGAAGGGCCGATGGTGAACGGATCCCTCGTCATCCACTGCTCGACGGTATGGCCGGCCGCGTCGAAGTCCGACGCGAGCGCACGAAGGATGTCGCGCTCGGTGAAGATGCCGGCGAGCCGCCCGTCCTCGAGCACGATCGCCGACCCGACGTGGTGACCGCCCATCACCGTCGCGGCCTCCGCGACCGTCGCGCCCGGCGCGACCGTCACGAGGCTCGTGCTCATGATGTCGCGAACGGTGCTCATGGCTCCCACGCCGAAGGGTAGCCTCGCCTCCCGCGATCGGGAAGCCCTCCTCGCGTGGTTCCGGCCGCGGAGATCCGCCTACCCGTGGCGTCGGGCGAGGCCCGATCCCTACGAGGTCCTCGTCTCCGAGTTCATGCTCCAGCAGACCCAGGCGGCTCGCGTCGCCGCGGCGTTCGGCCCGTTCCTCGGGGGATTCCCCGCGGTCGATGCCCTCGCCGGCGCGTCGCGCGCCGAGGTCCTCCGCGGGTGGGCCGGTCTCGGCTACAACCGCCGCGCTGTTCGCCTGCACGAGGCGGCTCGAGTGATCGTCCGCGAACACGACGGCGTCGTGCCCCGTGACGTCGACGTTCTTCGCTCCCTTCCCGGCGTGGGACCGTATACCGCGGCCGCGGTCGCCTCGATCGCGTACGGTGAGCCGGCGGCGGCCGTCGACGCGAACGTCCGGCGCGTGGTCGCTCGCGTTGCCCGCGGTGCCGAGGCTCACGAGCTCGCCGCGCGCGAGATCGCGAATCTGGCGACCGAATGGTTGGACGAACGCGATCCCGGTCGATGGAACGCAGCGCTCATGGACCTCGGCCGCGTCGTGTGCCGGCCGCGTGACCCCCGCTGCGCCGAATGCCCGCTCCGTTCGGCGTGCGCGTTCCGGACGAGTGGCAGGAGCACGGTGGCGTCCCCGCGCCGGCAGGGGCCGTTCGAGGGATCCTTCCGCCAGCTGCGCGGCGCGATCGTGCGAACGCTGCGCGAACGGGAATCGGCCACGCTCGGGGAGCTCGCGCGGCTGACGAATCGCGACCGCGACGGCGTGGTCGCGGCGGTCGACGCGCTCGCGCGCGACGGGCTCGTGGAGCGGGATCGTCCGGGGGTCGTCCGACTGGCGGGATGAGGGACGAGCCGCTGCTAGCGTGGTCCGCCTCATGGGGTTCCTGGAGCTCTCCGATGTGCGCTACGACCTCCCCGGCGGATGGACGCTGTTCGAAGGGGTGTCGTTTCGCGTCCCGGAGGGCGAACATGCGGCGCTCGTCGGCGCGAACGGCATCGGCAAGTCGACCCTGCTCCGGCTGATCGCCGGGCTCGAGCGACCGGCGTGGGGGGTCGTGCGGGTGGACGGGAGGGTCGGGTTGATGCGTCAGTTCATCGGGTCGGACGAGCAACCGACCTCGGTGCGCGAGTTCCTCCTCGCCTACTCCGAGCGCCCGGTGGCCGACGCGGCGGTCGCTCTCGACGCGGCCGAGGCGCGCCTGGGCTCGGAGGACGGCAGCGAGCGCGCGCAGCTCGCCTACGCGGCGGCCCTCGCGCACTGGGAGGACGCGGGCGGCTATCGCGCGGAGGTCCTGTGGGATCGGTGCACGCGGTCGGCGTTCGGCGAAGGCTATCCGGAGTGCGCGGCTCGGCCCATCGGGACGCTCTCCGGCGGCGAGCGCAAGCGGCTCGCGCTCGAGGTGATCCTCGCGTCGCCCTTCGACGTGATCCTGCTCGACGAGCCGGACAACACGCTCGACATCGACGGGAAGACGTGGCTGGAGGACGTGATCGTCGATTGCGCGAAGACCATGCTGTTCGTGAGCCACGATCGCACGGTGCTCGCGCGCACCGCGACGCGCATCGTCACGCTCGAAGGCCGGGCCGCGTGGACGCACCCGGGCGGATACGCCACCTACGCGGAGGCGCGCGACGCGCGGCTGGACAAGCTCGAGGAGCGCCACCGCCGGTACGAGGAACGGCACGACCACCTCGAGGCGAACCTCAAGGAGCTCAAGCGCAGAGCCGCGCTCAACGACAAGTTCGCGTCGCTCGCGCGCTCGGCGGAGAAGAAGCTCGCGCGCTTCGAGGAGCGAGAGACCCCGCCGGAGCGGCCGGCCGTGCAGGACGTTCGCATGCGCCTGGAGGGCGGGCGGACCGGCAAGCTCGCGCTCCGCCTGCGAGGCCTCGGCATCGCCGGCATCGTGCGGCCGTTCGACACGGAGATCCTGTTCGGCGAACGCGTCGGCGTGATCGGCCCGAACGGATCGGGGAAGACGCACTTCCTCAGGCTGCTCGCCGGCGAGGACGTCTCCCACGACGGTGAATGGATGCTCGGTGCCCGCGTGACGCCGGGTCTGTTCCACCAGCTGCACGAGCGTGGCGACCTCGCCGGCCTCGCGATCGACGAGGTGCTGATGAAGCGCGGGCTGGACCGGAGCGCCGCGATGTCGCGCCTGAAGCGGTACGAGCTCGAACGCTCGGCGCGCATCCCGTTCACCTTGCTCTCCGGAGGCCAACAGGCGCGCTTCCAGCTGCTGCTGATGGAGATCGACTCGCCGACCATGCTGTTGCTGGACGAGCCGACGGACAATCTCGACGTCGCGTCGGCGGACGCGCTCGAGGACGCCGTTCGGCGCTACGAGGGCACCGTGATCGCCGTGACCCACGATCGGTGGTTCATGGGGTTGATGGACCGCTTCCTCTTCTTCGACCATGACGGCTCGGTGCGAACGCTGCTCGAATCCCCGTACAGGGCCGCGCCGGTCGGGTCGACGCCGGCGTAGGAGGCTACGGAAGCGCTTCGGCGAGCCCGGCGAACGCCGCCTGCACCGACTCCGAGAACGTCGGGTAGGCGTGGATCGCGCCTCCGACGACGGTCGCGGGAATCCGGCCCGCCATCGCGGCGACGATCTCGTGGATCAGCTCGCCCGCCGTCTCTCCCATGACGTGTCCGCCGAGCAACTCGCCCGAGCGCGCGTCGGCGACGAGCTTCACGTGACCCTCGGGTGTTCCCTCGATCGCCGCTCGCTCGTTGTCGCGCAGCAGGACCGTTGCCGAGACCACTTCGGTCCCCGACTCGCGCGCGGCACGCTCCGTCACACCGACGCTCGCGACCTCGGGATCCGTGTACGTCACCCGTGGAACGACGCGGTAGTCCTTGGGGCGCGGTCGCCCCCGGAGGTCGTCGAGGACGACGCCCGCCTCGTAGGTGCCGACGTGCGTGAAGAGGAGCTCACCGGTCGCGTCCCCAGCCGCCCACACGTCGGGGTTCGTCGTACGAAGGGTCTCACCGAGCACGGGCCTGCGCCGGTCGTCGAGCGCCACGCCCGCGCGCTCCAGGTCGTGATCGCCGAGCACGGGGTCGCGGCCCGTTGCGACGAGCACCTCGCCCGCGGCGATGGGGGATCGCCCCTCGACCTCGACGCTCCAACCGGTTCCCGAATGCGTCGCCCGCGTGATCGTCGCGTTCGTGAGGATCTCGACGCCGTCGGCTTCGAGAGCCTCCCGGAGCGTCCGCCCGGAAGCCTCGTCCTCGGGGGGTAGCACGTTCGCGTCCGACTCGACGACGGT
Source organism: Actinomycetota bacterium (assembly GCA_036556805.1). Taxonomy (GTDB): domain Bacteria; phylum Actinomycetota; class UBA4738; order UBA4738; family HRBIN12; genus DATBIS01. The sequence goes on from DATBIS010000124.1 coordinate 48,196, forward strand.
CACGTGCGAACCGAAGCGCGCGTAGATCTGGGCGAACTCCACGCCGATCGGCCCGGCGCCGATCACGAGCAGCGACTCGGGCACGCCTCCCTCGTGCCAGATCGCCTCCTTGTTCGTCCAGAGCGGGCCCTCGCGAAGGCCCTCGATGGGAGGGATCGCGGCCTCGCTGCCCGTCGCGAGCACGACGCGATCCGCGGTGAGCCGTTCCCCCGACGCCGTCTCGAGCTCGTGCGCCCCGACCAGCCGCACCTCGTCGAGGATCACGCGCGCACCCTTCTCCTCGAACGGCCGAGCGCCCGCCGACGTGCTCTCCTCGACGATCGTGCGCACGCGGTCGCGCACACCGTCGAAGTCCACGTCCACCGATGGGATGCGCAGGCCGAAGCGGCCGCCGCCTCTCGCGAGCGCCGCGATCTTCGCCGCGCGAAGCATGATCTTGCTGGGGACGCAGCCGTACCAGTTGCACTCCCCGCCGAGCCGGTCGCGTTCGGCCATCCCCACGCGAGGGCCGCCAGGCGTCGCGAGGCGTCCCACGATCTCGGACGCCGTGCCGCCGCCGCCGATCACGAAGACGTCGAAGTGGTCCACGCGCCCCTCGTTCGTCGATTGCGGTGCATGCGTTCTCGCATACCCCGTTCCCGCACACTCTAAGAGCGCGGTCGTCCTACGGCGTAAGGTACGGACGCGCGGGCCGTGGGACCTTCACGACCGAGGTGGCCTGGACGAACACGTCGCGGCCGATCGGGAACACCGTCCCCTTCACCTCGACCCAGTCGTTCGCTTGCGCCACGCCGGGGACGACCCCCACCACCCG
>DATBIS010000125.1:0-17489 GCA_036556805.1 Actinomycetota bacterium
GCGCGCGACGGGCGGTCCTGGTGATGGATTGAGGGGAGGGACTGGGATGGGCGACGACGCGATCGCGGATCGTGACGGACGGATCGGCGAGGCCTGGTCGGGCGAGGCGCCGAACGGGAGCCACATCAACCTCGTGGTCGCGCGGCGAGGGTCGCCGACCGCGGCCGCGATCGTCGGCGCGCTCGCGTCGCCGAGCCCGGGTCACGTGCCCTTCCTCGCGTGCCCCGAGCCGGGAAGCGTCGTGCGCCCGCTCACCGTCGTCGTCAACAAGTCCACGATCGACGGCGAGCGACTCGGCAGGATGACGTGGGGCGCGGCCCAGCTCGGCATCGCGCAGGGCGTGCTCGACGCCGTCGCCGACGGCACGCTGCCGCCGGAGGAGGCCGACGAGACCGTGCTGCTGGTCGCGGTGTGGGTCGACCCGGACGCCCACGACGAGGCGGCGGTGAAGGAGGCGAACCGCCGCGCGGCTCGCGCGGCCGTCGCCGACGCGCTGTCGGCGCACTCCGCCGAGTCGGTGTCGGCGGTCGCCGAGGCTCGCGAGCGCGCGCACAACGCCTTCTACGGTCGATCGTGATGCGGATCGAGCGGATCGAGACGCGGCGATACGAGGTCCCGCTCGACCCGCCCTTCCGAGCGGCTTGGGATCCACGGCCGCGCGACCGACTGCGGGAAACGATCGTGATCGTGCACGCGGACGACGGCGGGGTGGGCGTCGCGAGCGGCGCGTCGCTCCCGGACCGCGATCTTCTTGCGGAGTTCCTCGTCGGCGTCGATCCGCGTCGCACGGAGGTCGTCCGACACGTCTGCGAGTCCGTGGACCTGCACGGCAGTCGGCCCTGGGCGCTCGAGGTGGCGGTGTGGGACCTCGTCGCGCGCGCGGCGGGAGAGCCACTGTGGCGGCTGCTCGGAGGCAGCTCGGGCGCGCTTCTCGCGTACGCCTCCAGCGGGGAGCGGGTGCCGCCGGACGAGCGCGTCCGACGGGTGAAGGCGATGGCCGCCGACGGGATCCGCGCCGTGAAGATTCGGCTCGACCACGTCGGGTGGCGCGAGGACGTGGAGGTCGTCGAGGCGGTGCGCGAAGCCCTCGGGACGGACGTCGAGATCATGGTCGACGCGAACCAGGGCTGGCGCATGCCCGGCGACCTGCGGAGGCCCTGGGACGTCGCGACGGCGACCGCATGCGCGCGAGCCCTCGAGCGATCCGGCATCTACTGGCTGGAGGAGCCGCTGCCGGCCTCGGACGTCGAGGGCTACGCCGCGCTCCGCCGGGCCACGTCGCTCCGCATCGCGGCCGGCGAGATGGTGCGCACCGTGCCGGAGTCGCGCGAGCTCGTCGAGCGGGGCGGCATCGACGTCGTGCAGAACGACGCGGTGCTCGCCGGCGGGATCGGCGGGTGCCGGGAGATCGCCGGCATCGCCGAGGCCGCCGGCCGCGCCTTCAGCCCCCACACATGGACGAACGGCCTCGGCATGATCGCGAACCTGCACGTCGCGATCGCGTTCTCGACGGTGCCGTTCGTCGAGGTGCCGCTCGATCCACCCGGGTGGAGCGCGGAGCGACGGGATTGGCTGCTCCCCGCGCCGGTCCCGATCGCCGCCGACGGCACGATCCGGCCCCCGGACGGTTCCGGGCTCGGGGTCGACCTCGATCTCGACGCGCTCGAGCCGTTTCGCGTGCGATGACCTCGCCGATCGAGGTCCGCGCGTCGGTGCTGCGGCGGATGGGCGGGCCGCAATCGGTCGAGACGCTGGTGCTCGACCCGCCCGGGGACGGCGAGGTGCGCGTGCGCGTGGCGGCCGCCGGAGTGTGCCACTCGGACCTGCACCTCGCCGACGGCCACCTCGGCACCGAGCGCGTGCCGATCGTGCTCGGACACGAGGGAGCGGGGGTCATCGAGGCGCTGGGTCCCGGCGTCGTGGGGAGGTCGGTCGGCGATCGCGTCGCGTTCTGCTTCGTCCCGTCCTGCGGCACGTGCCGTCAGTGCGTCGAGGGCCGGCGAAACCTCTGCGAGCCGGCGGGCGCCGCCGCGTGGAAGGGCACGATGCTCGACGGCTCGACGCGCCTGGGGGCGAACGGCGAGCCGATCCTGCACTTCAACTTCGTCTCGTGCTTCGCCGAATCCTGCGTCGTGCCGGCGGCGTCGGCGGTCCCGATCCCTGCGACGTTGCCGCTCTGGCGTGCGGCGCTCCTGGGGTGCGCCGTCGTGTCGGCGTTCGGCGCCGTGCGCGACGTGGCGCGCGTGCGACCGGGCGAGCGCGTGTGCGTGATCGGATGCGGCGGCGTCGGCTTGCACGTGCTGCTCGCGTGCCGGCTCGCGGGCGCCACGACGATCGTCGCGCTCGACCTCGGCGAGGAGAAGCTCGAGCGCGCGCGAGGCTTCGGCGCGACGCACGCGCTCGACGCCTCGGGAGAGGGCGTCGTGCAGGCCGTCGTCGATCTCACGGGGGGCGGCGTGGACCACGCGTTCGAGGTCGTGGGGCGCGGCGACACGATCCGGCGGGCGTGGGACGTGCTGCGACCGGGCGCGTCCGCCGTCGTCGTCGGCCTGGCGCCCACGGGCGTCGAGGTGTCGCTTCCCGCGCTCGACTTCCTCTCGGAGAAGGGGATCCGCGGGAGCTACTACGGTTCGGGCGACCCCGCCGAGCGGATCGGTTCCCTCGCCGAGCTCGCCGCCTCGGGCGAGCTCGAGATCGGCGGCGCGGTCACGCAGCTCGATGACCTCGGTGGGATCGATGCGGCGTTCGATCGCCTCCGGAGCGGCGAGGGCGGCCGAACGCTCATCGTGCTGGACGAGGAGCTTGCCGCGCATCCGAGCTGAACGTCACGGCGTCCCGTCGCGAACGAGCTCCACGACCGAGTCGATGTCGTGCTCGGCGAGGTCGGTCTCGTCGAAGAACGGGAACCGTTCTCTCACCGCCTCGAGCGTTCGGCGGGTGCCGCTCCCCAGCTCGGTTCGCCCACGCAGCTCGGTCGCCTGCGCGGCGACGACGAGCTCCGAGGCCACGACCATCCTCGCCATCTCGATCATCTCGGACAGTCGGCGCACCGCGAGCGGCGCCATCGTCATCCGGTCCTCGATCCCCTCGGCATGCGAGGTCGAGACGAGCTCGAACGACACCGGCTGGGCGAGAAGCCTCGCCTCCGCGGCGAAGGACTGCACGGCGATCCCGAGGATCTCGAGGCCGCCTTCGCCTCGCTCGGCCCCGCGGGTGAGCCCGGTCGGAAGACCGGACCAGGTCGTCTCGAGGAGCTTCACGGCCCGCTCGGAGGACGCGGACACGGCGGTCGCGAGGGCCGCGCGCACCGAGTCGGCCGCGAGCGCGACGGGCAGGTTCTCGTAGTTGCCCACCGATACCGGACGATCCTCGCCGGCGACGACGATCGGGTTGCCCTGCGAGGCGTTCATCGCGACGACCACCTGTGCCTCGGCGAACGCCAGCACGTCGCGGACGGCGCCCATGATCTGCGGGACGTTGCGGAAGGTGAGCGGGTCCTGCAGGTTGCGGGCGTTGCCCGCTTCGAACAGCGAGCTTCCGTCGAGGAGCTCCGCGACGTGGGCGCGCGACCGAGCGAGGCCGGCGGAAGGGATCGCGGCGTCGATCCCCGGATGCAGCATCGTGAGGTTCGCCTCGAAGGCCTCCAAGGACAGCGCGCCCGCCGCCTCCGTGGACTCGACGAGTCGCGTCGCGTCCGCGATCGAGAGCGCGGCCCAGCCGATCGAGAACGCGTTGTTGTTGAGCAGGGCGAGCGCCTCGCCGGGCGCGAGCGGGCTCGCCGCGGCGACCGCGAGCGCGAGGTCGGCCATCGTCGCGAGGTCGGCCTGCCCGATCGAACCGAGGGTGCGCAGCACGGGCTGCTCGGTCCCGTTCAGCATCTCCACGATCCGCTCCACGATCGCCGGACGGACACCCGCCGTTCCGCGCGCGAGCGTGTTCGCAAGACACACCATCGTGGCGCGGGTGACGTCCGCCGGCGCGGACTCGCCGTGGGCCACGCGGTGCCCGCGCAGCATCGCGATCCCGAACGACGCGAGCGTGTCGGCGTCGGTGGGGATGCCGACGCGCTTGAGCACCCCCGCTCCCGTCGTAAGGCCGTAGACCTCGTCGCCGCGCGCGAGGCTGCCGTCGACGACGGCGCGGGTCCCGGCCATGCGTTCCGCGGCGCCGTCCGCGAGCGCGACGGATGTTCGATCGCGAGCGACCGCGACGACGTCGGCGATCGTGAGGTCCGAGCCGGTGAGGACGACCGACAACCCTTCACGCCTCCGTTCGCGAGCCAGCGCCCGAGGCTAGCAGGGCTAGGATGTCGGCCATGCAGCGCACCGTGGACGACCTGCTCGCGGAGGCTCGCGCCGCTCTGGATCGCGTGACGCCCGAGCAGGCCTATGCGGAGCTGCGGCAGGGGGCGCTGCTCGTCGACACGCGCACGTCGGAGCAGCGAGCGGCCGGCGGCGAGATCCCCGGCGCTCGCCCGATCGGCCTGAACGTGCTCGAGTGGCGGCTCGACCCTGCGAGCGACTCGCGCATCCCGGAGGCGACAGGCCACGACGTTCGCGTGATCCTCTTCTGCAACGAGGGCTACAGCTCGAGCCTCGCGGCCGCGCGCCTGCAGTCGCTCGGCATCACGCGGGCGACCGACGTGATCGGCGGCTTCGAGGCGTGGCGGGACGCGGGGCTGCCGGTGGAGCCGCCGCCCTTCTGAACGAGTCCCTGGCGGGAATCGAACACCTGTTCTATGATCCCGTGATGAGCGGGGAGCGGCTCTTCGAGATCGCGCGGCGGACGTTCGACACGCCCGAGTTCCGCGGCATCACGTGCATCGAGGTCGAGGCGCACTCGGTGATCAATCACGTGCCGGGGGGCGGCATGCCGTTCGACTGGACGATCAACCCGTACCGCGGCTGCATGCACGCGTGCGTCTACTGCTTCGCGCGCCCGACCCACACGTATCTCGAGATGGACGCGGGGCGGGACTTCGAGACGAAGATCGTCGTGAAGGTGAACGCGCCGGAGGTGCTCCGACGCGAGCTCGCCGCGCGGCGGTGGAAGGGCGAGCACATCGCGATGGGGACGGGCACCGATCCCTACCAGCGCGTCGAGGGGCGGTATCGGCTGATGCGCGGCATCCTGGAGGCGCTCGTCGACGCGCGGAACCCGTTCAGCATCCTCACGAAGGGCACGCTGATCCTCCGCGACGTGGACCTGCTGCAGCGCGCGGCGGAGGCCACGTCGGTTTCGGCGGCGTTCTCGATCGGCACGCTCGACGAGCGCGTGTGGCGCGAGACCGAGCCCGGCACGCCGAGCCCGAAGGCGCGGATGGAGGCCGTGCGAGAGCTGAACGTGGCCGGTATCCCTACCGGCGTGATGCTCGCGCCGATCCTGCCGGGCATCTCCGACGCGCCCGAGCAGATCCGCGCCGTCGTCGAGGCCGCGATCGACGCGCGCGCGACGCACGTCTCCCCGATCATGCTCCACCTGCGGCCGGGCGTTCGCGAGGAGTTCCTGCCGTGGCTCGAGGAGCATCATCCCGACCTCGTGCCGAGGTACCGGACCCTGTACCGCACGCCGTACGGGCCGAAGGCGGCGCGCGAGCGGCTCTCGCATCGCGTGCGCGCCCTCACGGCCGGCCGTCTCCGCCCGCACGCGGCCGTCTCGGAGCGGTTCCGGCGGCAGGGGCGGACCGACACGCCGCGCGAGGCGCAGCTGCAGCTCTGGTAGGCGCCGCCCCGCCGCGACGGGGGGGTGGCCACCATCGAAGAAGTGGTGCCCGCCGGCTCGCGGTTCCGCGCGCGGAAGCCGTACCGTTGGCTTCGATGGACGAGCTCTCGGACGCTCCTGCCCTCCTCGTCGAGGGCCTCCGGAAGACGTTCGCGGCGACGGACGACGAGCAGATCCCGGTCCGCGCGTTGCGAGGCGTCGACCTGATCGTCGGGCGGGGCGAGTTCGTGGCGGTGATGGGTCCTTCGGGTTGCGGCAAGTCGACGCTCATCAACCTGGTGGCGGGGCTCGAGTCGCCCACGGACGGCCGGATCGTGATCGACGGCGAGGCCATCCACGATCTCTCCGAGGACGAGCTCGCCGTGATGCGCCGCCACCACGTCGGGATCGTGTTCCAGTTCTTCAACCTGCTCGAGGGCATGAGCGTGCTCGAGAACGTCTCGCTGCCGATGGTGGTGGCGGGCGCGTCCCGCAAGCAGGCGGACGGCCGCGCGATGGACCTGCTGGACCTGCTCGGCATCGCCGACAAGGCGGGGAAGTCGCCGGGCGTGCTCTCGGGCGGGCAGCGACAGCGTCTTTCGATCGCGCGCGCGCTCGCGAACCGGCCCACCCTGCTGCTCGCCGACGAGCCCACCGGCTCGCTGGACTCCGCCGGGGGCGCCGAGGTGCTGGGGCTGTTCGGCCGGCTGCACGACGGCGGCCAGACGATCGTGATGGTGACGCACGACGACGAGGTCGCGGCGTCGGCCGACCGCATCGTGCGCATGCGCGACGGCCGCATCGAGGACGGTTTGACTCCGGGTCCGAAGACGCCGCCTGCCGGCGGCGTCTTCGGCGTGCTGGGGGAGGAGTCTCCGGCGTGAGCGCGGCACGGATGCGCGCTCGCGCCGACATCCGGTCGAGACCGGTCTCGCTCGTGCTCGTCACGATCCTCGTCGGCGTGATCGGCGGCGTGGCGATCACGGCGCTCGCGGCCGCGCGCCGCACCGATTCGGCGTACGCGCGGTACCGCACGGCCGTGAACGAGCCCGAGGCGATCGCGCTGGGTTGCCCGAACGGGTTCCCCGCCCCCCCGCTTGACTTCGACGCGCTCGCTCACCTTCGGGAGGTCGCGTCGATGGATCCCCTCTTCTTCGCGCTCACGAACGTCGCCGACGAACGCGGGCGGCCGTTGCTCTACCACGCCCAGGACCTCGAGGTGGCGGTCGTCGCGGGCCAGACCCCCGCGAGCGACGACTCGACAAGGCCGAAGCTGCTGGCGGGTCGCTACCCGGTCGGTCCCGACGAGGTCGCCGTGGGATATGGGAACACCGATGCACCCAGGCCCGCGATCGGCGACACGATCGACATCCGCATGGTCCCGACGTCCGCGATCGGCACGGACGGCATCCCGGACGGCGGGGAGCTCGTCGACGTCCCCGTAACGGTGACCGGCCGCGTGATCATGCCCGGTGAGCTCACGGGCGACCAGGGTTCGCTCTTCGCCGCGCCGGCCTTCTACACGTCACGGCCGGACCTGTGGCGGTGCGACGCGGGAGCTTTCCAGCTGAAGCGCGACACGGCGGACCTGACGTCGTTCAAGGCACGCGTGTACGGGATCGAGCCCGGGGCGGTCATCCTCGACGTGTCCCAGGAGGCGATCTTCGTGTCCCGTACGACGCACCTCGACGCGATCATCCTCCGCATGCTCGCGGCGCTCGCTGCGGTCGCGGGCGTCATGGTGCTCGGCGAGTCGTTGGTCCGTCGGACGTCGCTCGGCGCGATCGAGACGCCCGTGCTGCGCGCCCTGGGGATGCGGAGGCGCGAGATCGTCTGGGCGGCAGCGCTTCCCGCGATTGGCGTCGCGGTAGGCGGCTCGCTGATCGCCGTGATCGGGGCGATCGCGGCGTCGGGGACCTTCCCGACGGGCCTGCCGCGCCTCATGGATCCCGATGCCGGCATCCGTGTGGATACTTTCGCGATCGGCCTCGGGGTCGCGGTGATCGTGCTCACCACCGTGCTCAGCGTGGTCGTGCCGGCGCGCTCCCTCGCCTCGTCGCGGGGCGGCGTCGGCGGCGCGGTCGAGTACGAGTCGGCCGAGCGACGGTCGGTGATCGCGAGCTTCGTGGGGCGGCTGCCGCTCCCGCCATCGGCCGGCGCGGGGGTTCGGCTCGCGCTCGAACCGGGCCACGGCCGGTCGGCCACGCCCGTGCGGAGCACCATCGTCGGTCTCACGGTGGCCGTAGCCACGATGGTGGCCGCGTTCGGGTTCGCGGCGGGGATGGACCACTTCGCCGCGACGCCCCGCCTGTGGGGTCTCGACTTCGACTTCGGCGCAGGGCAGCCGTACCTGGGCTCGGAGTTCCAGGACAAGGCCGTGCCCGTCGTGGCGGATGACCCCGACGTTCGAGATCTCATGGCCGGGAACTTCCAGCAGTACCTCTCGCTGCGTGGGCCGGGCGGCGAGCAGCAGGAGGCCGTCTGGGCGCTCGAGCCGATCAAGGGCGACCTCGTGTCGACCACGATGCTCGAGGGGCGCTGGCCGACGGCGCCGGACGAGATCGGCCTGGGTCGCGAGACGCTGTCGGCGCTCGGCGCCGACGTCGGCGACACCGTCGCCGTGACCGTCGCCGCCGAATCGCGCGAGCTCAAGGTCGTGGGCATCCCGGTCTTTCCCGACTTCGGGTTCGGCCCCGGTCTCGGCCGGGGTGTCGCGATGACGATGGACGGCCTGCGGTTCTTCTACCCGACCGTCACCGACAACCTCGTACTGGGGAACTTCGTGCCGGGCGCCGATCCCGTCGCGGTGCTCCATCGTTTGAACGAGGAGGTGCTGAACAACCTCAATGCGGGGACCTCGGTCGCCGGGCTCCGGTCGCTCGGCACGACCGTCAAGGGGACGGTGCAGTCGCGCGCGTTGCCCTTGCAGCTCTCGGTGCTGTTCGCGTTCGCGGCGTTCGCGACCCTCGTGCACGTGCTGCTCACGTCGGTGCGCCGCCGCCACCGCGACCTCGCGATCCTGCAGACGCTCGGGTTCCGGCGCCGGCAGGTGGCCGCCACGATCGCCTGGCAAGCGCTCACGCTCGCGTGCATCGCCCTCGCGATCGGCGTCCCGATCGGGGTGCTCGTCGGCCGGCTCGGCTGGTCGGCGTTCGCCTACCGGCTCGGGGTCGTCTCGGAGCCCGTCGTCTCGCCGCTCTCGATCCTCGTCGTGCCGGCCACGATCGCGGTGGCGCTCGTCGTGTCGCTCGGCCCGGGGCTCGTCGCGCGCCGGGTTCGACCGGCCGTCGTGTTGAAGGCCGAGTGACGTGCGAGGCAGCGCGACGTCGACGGCGGTTCGCCTTCTCTCATGGGCGCTCGCGCTCGCGGCCGTCGTGGCGCTGTCGTTCGGCGTGCTCGTGCTGCTGTTCGGCCGGGTGCCCAGCGACGCGGAGCGGGGTCTGCTCGTCCCCGCCGTCGCGGCGATCGCCTTCGGTGCGCTGGTGGTCGCCGCCTCGTACGGTCGCGTCGGCCGCGCGATCGCGCGCGTGACCCGCGGCGAACGAGGTGCGTCGGCCGACCTCGCGCGGTCGTTCTCGTCGCGGATGTCCCGCGCGATCCCGCTCGACGAGCTGGTCCTGCAGGCGGCCGAGGGCCTGCGATCGACGCTCGGCCTGCGCTCGGCAGAGGTCTGGGTCGCCGCCGAGGGTTCCCTCCGACCATGGATCGGCGATCCCGGCGTCGACCGGCCGCCGGTCCCGCTCGGCGGGATGGACCCCGCGACCGTCGTGCAAGCGGGACTGTCGGGTCACGGCTGGCTCCAGGTGTGGATGCCGCAGATGCTCGACGGCCGCGAGCGCTCGTACGTGCGCTTGGCGCCGATGGCGAACGCCGGCGAGCTCCAGGGGGTGGTGGTGGTCGATCGACCCGTGGACGATCCCGCGTTCACGCCCGACGAGGAGCGCACCGTCGTGGAGGTCGCGCGGCAGCTCGGCGTCGTGTTGCACAACGCGAAGCTCGACTCCGCGCTGCAGGCCTCGCTGGACGAGGTGCGCCGCCAGGCCGCGGAGCTGCAGGCGTCCCGCGGCCGCATCGTCGCGGCCGCCGACGCCGCGCGTCGTGAGATCGAACGGAACCTGCACGACGGCGCGCAGCAGCACCTCGTCGCGCTCGCCGTCCGGGTGAAGCTCGCGAGCCAGCTCCTCGATCGCGACCCCCGGCAGGCTCATGCGGCCCTCGACGAGGTGGGTACGGCGATCGACGATGCGCTGCAGGAGCTGCGGGACCTCGCGCACGGGATCTACCCTCCGGTGCTCGCCGACCAGGGCCTGCGCGCGGCGCTGGAATCGGCGGCGAGTCGTTCGACCCTCCCGGTCGCGGTTCGCGCGAACGACCTGCCGCGGGTCGCCCCCGAATACGAGGCGACGGTGTACTTCTGCGTGCTCGAGGCGCTGCAGAACGCGGGGAAGTACGCCGGGAAGAGCGCGTCGGTCACGGTCGAGGTTCGCGAGGAAGAAGGCAGTCTCGTCTTCGCCGTGAGCGACGACGGCGCGGGCTTCGACGTCATGGCGCGCGGCGCCGGTGCCGGCTTCACGAACATGCTCGACCGGCTCGGCGCGCTCGGCGGCACGCTGCGCGTGGAGAGCGCGCCGGGCAAGGGGACGCGAGTCGTGGGCGCGCTCCCGGCGACCGCCGCATCACGTTCGAAGGAGCAGACCGTACAGTGATGGCATGACCATCGAAGAGGGCGAGGTGGCGCCGGCGTTCTCGCTGCTCGACCAGCACGGCAATACCGTTCGGCTGGAGGACTTCCGCGGGCGGAAGGTGCTCGTGTACTTCTATCCCGAGGCGGACACGCCCGGCTGCACGACGCAGTCGTGCGACGTGCGCGACCACCGCCAGGACTTCGAAGGGATCGGCGTCGACGTGCTCGGCATCTCCCCGGACCCGCCCGACAAGCAGCTCGCGTTCGATGAGAAATACGGGCTCGGGTTCCCGCTGCTCGCGGACGAGGACCACGCGGTGGCCGAGGCCTGGGGACCGTGGCGCGAGCGCCCGCGAGGGGACACGACCTTCATGGGCATCGTGCGTTCTTCGTTCCTGATCGACGAGGAGGGACGCGTGCTGCGCGCGTGGTCGCCGGTCCATCCGGAGGACACGGTTCCGAACGCGATCGAGGCGCTGAAGAACTAGGAGCGCCGACCGGCGTTACTCGAAGGCCTCTTGGATGTCTTCCTCGACCGTGGGTTCGTCGTCATCTTCTGCTGTTTCTTCCTCGGAATGGTCGGGGGTGGAGCGCGGCTCGGGATCGGGAGCACCAGAGGTGCGGGGATCGGCCTCGGGCGTCTCCACCGGTGCGTCGGGGGGCACCGGATGGGGTTCCTCGGCCGGCCCAGACCCGGGTCGCTGCTCCACCCCCATTTCCCTAGCTCGCGACCGGCATGCCCTGGTCGCGAATCTGCTTCGCGAGGGCATGGATGTTGTCCGCGGAGGTTTCCGGATCCATGTCGTTGGCCTTCGAGGCGGCCACGAGCTCGTCGTAGGTGATGTTCGCGTCGTTCCCCATCTTGTCGTTGGGACGACCGCAGCCACAGTTCATGCACATAGCGGGCTCCTTTCGTTTCGAACGCACCCTCGATACCCATCGAGTTCGAAGTTGAACCTCCCACCCGCGGGTAGGGTCACGGGATGGCTCCAGGCACGAAGCAACCCCGGCCGCCGCCGTCCGAGGAGGTCGAGGTCACGCGCCCCGACAAGGCGCTCTGGCCCGCGATCGGGGTCACCAAGCGCGGGTACGTGGAGTACCTCCGGGCGGTCGCCGACGCGATGCTCCCGTGGCTACGCGATCGTCCGCTCACCCTCGTCCGGGCGCCGGACGGCGTGGGCGGCAAGCGCTACTACCAGAAGGCGGTCTCGGACTACGCGCCCCCGTGGATCCGCACGATCCGGATCCCCGCACCGAGCGCCGGCCGCGACGTGGACTTCGTCGTGTGCAACGAGGCCGCGACGCTCCGTTGGCTCGGCAACCAGGCCGCGCTCGAGCTGCACCCCGCGCCCGTGCGGACCGATCTCCTCGACCGCCCCGACCTGCTGGTCATCGACCTCGACCCGCCGGAAGGCGAGTTCGAGGCCGCCGTCGACGTCGCGTTCCTCGTGTTGGAGGTCCTCGGCGACCTGGGGCTCGAGGCCGGCGTGAAGACGACCGGCGGCAAGGGGTTGCACGTGGTATCGCCGATCGACCGGCGGCGGAGCGCCGAGGACCTGCGCGCGGCCGCCGCGCGGCTCACCGCGATCGTCGTGGAGCGGCGGCCCGATCTCGCGACGAACGAGTTCCGAAAGGCGAAGCGAGGCGGGCGCGTGATGCTCGATCCCTCGCGAAACGGGCCCGGCGCGACGATCGTCGCGCCGTACTCGCCCCGCGCGCGTCCCGGCGGCACGGTGTCGTTCCCGGTCGTCCCGAAGGAGCTCCGCACGATCGCGCCCGAGGACTTCACCATCACGACGGCCGCCGGGCTGCTCGGTCGGCCGGGGCCGAAGCGGTGGCGCGAGCTGGTGGAGGAGCGGCGCCGCCTGCCGGCCGCGCTGCTCAAGGACGCGTAGACGCCGAGGGAGGGCCGGGGCGGGTGAAACCCACCCCGGCAGCCACCCCTCGAGACGCCTAGCCGGTCGCCTCGATCTTCCCGAAGAGGCCGTGCTCCTCCTCGTCGGGTCCCGCCGTGAAGAACAGCGTGTCGGTCGGACCGGCGGCGGAGCCGTTGCCGAACTCCAGCGCCCAGAGGCCGTCGATCGCGATGCCCTTGCCGTTCGCGTCACGCAGCTTGCCGCGGTGCACGAACGTGCCGTCGGCGAGTTGCTCGTAGGCGTTGATCTGCCCGTTGCCGAAGTTGCCGACGAGCAGGTCCCCGCCGAAGGCCCCGAAGTCGTCGGGAGCCATCGCGAGGCCCCACGGCGCGTTCAGCGCGCCGCGCGAGGCGACCCGCCCGAGGAAGGCCCCGCTCGTGTCGTACATGTCGACGAAGCCGAGTCCGTTGCCCGCAACCTCCTCCTCGGCCTCGTCATCCTGCAGCGCATACGCCACGAAGATGGTGCCGTCGATGTTCTGGATCCCGAACGGCGCGAAGCCGGCCGGGAGCTTCGGGTCGACGAAGGCGTTCGGGTCGACCACGCGGTTCAGGTTCCCGTCGAAGACGTCCACCCGTGCGTTGTGGAAGTCCGCGGCGTACAGGAAGTCGCCGTCCGCCGTCGAGGCGATCGCCAACCCCTTGTAGCTCGCGTCCACGCGCGCGCGGTTCACGAGCACGAACGCCTGCGTCGACGGCGCGGGCGTCGGCACCAGCGGGTTCCACCCGCGGATCTGCCCGCCCTCCGTCGCGAAGACGAACACCGACGGACCCGACTCGCCGCGGTGGCTCACCACGAAGTTCGGTCCACCGTTGAACACCAGCCCGGTCGGGCCGCCCGGCACCTTCACGACGAGCGGGATGATGTTGCCGTCGCCGTCGTAGAGCACCGAGACGTCGGCGTCGGCGGCGTTCACCCACCACGGTGTGGTGGGGCCGGCCGCCAGACCCCAGGCGTTGACAAGGTTCGGATCGAGCGTGACCGCCTCGCCCGGCTGGTCCGATACCAGGTTCGTCACCTGGAAGCTGTTCGAGCCGGCCGCGGCCGATCCGGTGGCGCCGGCGACGCCGAAGGCGGCGAGTGCCAGCGAGAGCGCGCCGATCAGCGCGATCCTTCGAGGATGCATGCGGGCCTCCTTTCCGTGGCCTCGCTCACGCGGTCGAAGGGGAGTCGCGCCGGGGACCACCGAGGTAGTACGGCCCCCACGGGCATCCGGTTGGCAACGTCGACCCGATCTTCCGGGCGTCGACCGGTTTCAGGTCGTTGCGGCCTCGAGGAGCCGTTCGGCCATCGTCCGCCAGGACCAGTTCCCCGCGACGAACGCGTGAACGCCGTCGCGGATGCGCGCACGCTCGGTCGGGTCGAGCCGGAGCAATCGATCGATGCCCTCGGCCACACGTCGCACCGCGCCGTCGCCGGGCTCGAAGGAGAAGAGCTCGGGGCGTCCCACCACCTCCTCGAGCGCGGCCGCGACCTCCGCGAGCCCCGAGTGGCGGGCCACCAACGGCAGGGCGCCCGCCGCCGCACCCTCGGCGGACACCATGCCGAACGCCTCGAGGAGGATCGAGGGGACCACGAGGACGTCCATCGCCGCGAGGACGGCCGGCGCGTAGCGGTGGTCGAGGCGGCCGGTGAAGGTGACTCGTTCCCCGCCGCCGCCCCGGACCTCGTCCGGGGAGAGGTCGATCGGCATGTCGATCGTGCGGCGCAGCCACTCGACGGCCTCGACGTCGCGGTTGCGCAGCGCGATCGAGAGCGCCACGAGGTGCTCCCGGTACGAGCCGAACCCCACGACGAGCACGCGGGGTGCGCTCGCAGACAGGTGGGCGCCGGCGAGGGCCAGCTCCACGCCCTTCTGCGGGATCAACTTGCCGAAGTAGCCGACGATCGGGCCGTCGACGTGCGCGAGCTCACGGAGGCGGCTCGCTGCCGTGGGATCCGGAACGTCGTGGTCGTACGTGGCCGCGAGCTCCTCGATCGCCCGCCGGTCCCGCTCGGCGACCGCCTCCTCGATCGCGCGGTCCGCCGACGCGGGCTTCCCGCGAGCGGTGTCGGGGTCGCGCTCGAGTCGCTCGGCGACGTCGAGGAGCGCCTCGCGCCGTGGCATCGGACGGAACGCGTTCGTGTCGACGCCGGGCCGGATGATTCGGACGAGTGAGGCCACCTC
The DNA here is from genome assembly GCA_036556805.1 of Actinomycetota bacterium. GTDB lineage: Bacteria > Actinomycetota > UBA4738 > UBA4738 > HRBIN12 > DATBIS01. The sequence continues at coordinate 14,468 of DATBIS010000125.1, forward strand.
GGGGACGAGCGCGACGAGCCGATCGAGGGCGTCCGCGCTCGGACCCGAGACCGCGCGCGCCGCAACGAGTCCGTCGCGCGCGAGCCGGCGGTATCGCTCCTGCTCCCGGATCGCGTACTCGATGTCGCTGCCGTGGATCTTCACCATGAACCGGCGCGGCTCCAAAGCCCTCGCGGCGACCGGCCCGCCGGGGATCGCGTGCCCGGCGATGACGGCCTCACTGCCGTGCCAGAGCATCGCCGCGCGGAGCGCTTCCGCGTTGCGTTCGAGGTAGGCCCCCAGTTCGTCGTCGGTGAGGTCCACGAATCGCTTGACGGCGAAGCCCGCGTAGTCGTCGATCACGAAGACGGGCAGGAGCCGGCCGATCCTCGGGCGGAGCAGGACGCAGCGCCCCGCTGCCGGCTCGGCGCCGGTCGGCGTCGTCGGGGACGGCCCGTGGCGGTCCACCGTTCCCCATCCGTCGATCCACGGGTAGCGCCCGACATGCTGCTCCTGACAGAGGAGGACGACGTCGTGGCCGGCCTCCCGGAGCGCCTCGGCGACGCGAGCCGTGTTCACGTTGGACCCCGACCCCTCCAGGAGCCACCCGTGCCAGATCAGCACGCGCATGTCAGGGCAGGGTCGTCGTCGCCGGCAGCGCCAATCCGAATCGAGAGGCCAACACGTGCAGCACGTCGTCGTCGGAAACCCGTTCGGTGATCGACGGTTGGTCCGGGCGATACTCGCTCAGCTTCCGACCTCGTAGCACCAGGCGGGCCTCGGGATGCCCGGGCTCCGGGCGCTGGGCCGTCAGCGTTCGCGTGAACGGTGAGTCGGGATGCGTCGAGGTGTAGTGGTTCGCCACCACGTAGTCGATCGCGAGCTGCGGCTCCTGCGTGAACGCGTACTGATCGGCCCAGCCGTCATCCGACTGCGTCTGCAGCACGCGCTCCGGGCCCTCGTCCACGAGCCGGTACGTCCAGCCGAACTGCGTGATGGGCGGGCCCGGTTCGAACGGGATCGGCTGGAGGAGGCCGGTGCCGCCGAAGCCGACGTCGGCGAGCCACGGCTCGCCCCCGGCCTCCACGCGCAGCAGCATGTGCGAACGCGGCCCGGCCTCCTTCCTGCCGAACCGGACCCGCGCGGCGAGGCGCGTCACCGCGAAGCCGGCCGCCTCGAGCACCGCGGCGAACAGCGTGTTGTGCTCGAAGCAGTAGCCGCCCCTGGCGCCCGCGACGAGCTTCGCCTGCAGGCTGTCGAGGTCGAGCGCGATCGGCTTGCCGATCAGGATGTCGAGGTTCTCGAACGGGATCGTCACGGCATGGGCGAGATGGACTTCGCGAAGAGTCGCGAGCGTCGGCTCCGGTCGGCCGGCCAGCCCGATCCGGCGGAGGTACGCGTCGAGGTCGAGATCCACGGTGTCATTTTGCGGGAGGAGCGACTTGGTTGGCTTGCGGCGCCCCTGCGAAGGGCCGACGATGAGGGAACATGTTCGATCCGTCGATCATCGAGCGTTTCGTCGAACCGATCACGGCCTGGCGCGTATGGGATCTCTCCGAGTCGGTCGTCGGCTCACCGCTCCTGCACCCCATCGGATCCGGGGTCGACCTCTGGCTCCCCGGCCGGCCGATCAAAGCCCGCTGCGCAGCATCCCCGCTCCTCACGCTCTCCCGGCGACCGCACGAGGCCCCCGATCCCGACTGCCGCTGCGGCATCCACGGCGCTCGATCGCTCGAGGACATCGACCGGCCACGGCCCGCGTATCCCCCGCCCCCGGTTGTCGGATCCGTGTCGCTGTGGGGTCGGGTCGTCGAGCACGAGCGTGGCTGGCGAGCCGGCTTCGGCTATCCCTCCCGCCTTCGACTGGTCTGCGCGATGTGCGCCTGGTTCGAACCCGGCCCGGGGACCCCTACCGTCGTTCACGGGTTCTCCGGAGGTCTCTATTCGCTCTGCGACCTGCACCGCGGCGGGATTCGGCTTCCCGACGGCCGGCGGTCGACCTTGACCCCGCTCGATCCGGATTCACTTCAGGCGAGGCTGCTCGGCGCGTACGGCGTCGACCTGCTCCCGCTCGAGCGCGTCGACTTCCTATTCCGGGCACACCGGACCCCCGACCCGCCGCCGTACGTGCCGACGATCAGCGTGGTAGCGGCGGAGCGGTGAACGCCGTCGGGAGGCGTCGTCCTACGGCGTCAGGCGGTCGGCGAGGTACTTGAGGCTCATCGGGTAGCGGTAGTCGATCGCGTTGTGCGTGGCGTCGAACAGCTCGAAGAAATAGTCGGTGACGCCGATCGCGTCGAGCTCGCGCCGGAACGCCTCGGCGCCGAGGTCGAGGAAGTACTGATCCTTCTTTCCCGCATCGATGTAGATCGCGCGCATCGAGCGGAGCGCGTCCGCGTGCTTCGCGACCATCCGCACGGGGTCGACCGCGAGCCATCGTTCCCAGACCTCCGGCACGAGCTCGCCGGTCGCGGGGTCGAACGGCAGGCGGACGGTGCCGTCTTCGTCGGTGGAGTAGCACGCGGCCATGCACCAGTCGTTCAGCAGGTGTTCGTCGGAGTCCTTCGAGAACGACGGCCGGCTCCGGAAGTCCTTCCAGAAGTTCTCGAACGAGCCGTCGTACTCCTCGCGGAGCGCGCGCACGGAGTCGCGGAACTCGGGCAGGTAGCAGGTCTCGAAGAGCGCGTCCCCGGCATGCGTCGCGAGACCGCCCCACACGTCCGGACGGAGCATCGGTACGACCATCGCACCGTAGCCGCCGCTCGACTTGCCCTGGATCCCGCGATGGTCTCGATCGGCGATCGTCCGGTAGTGGTCGTCGACCCACGGCACGACCTCGTCGCACAGATACGTGAGGTACTTGCCGGTGCCGGGCGAATCGAGGAACTGGCTGCCGCCGAGCGACGTCCAGCAGTCGACCCAGACGACGACGCAGGGCGGCGCCTCGCCGCGCGCGAACATCGCGTCGGCGGTCTCGGGGAAGTTCTGCCGGAACGGGGTGCGGTTCCGCCACATGTCGAGCTGTCCGGTAAGGCCCTGGATC
>DATBIS010000126.1:0-12333 GCA_036556805.1 Actinomycetota bacterium
AAGAAGGGCACGACGTTCGAGAACATGTTCGTCGTCAATCCATCCTGCTGTCCCAGCCGGTCCAGCATCCTCACCGGGCTGTACTCGCATTCCACGGGTGTGTGGCGGAACCACGCTCCGCACGGTGGGTTCGAGTCGTTCGACGACTCGTCGACGCTGCCGCTGTGGCTGGACGGCGCGGGCTACGACACGGCCCTCGTGGGGGAGTACCTCAACGGCTACCACACGACCTACATCCCGCCGGGCTGGGAGCACTGGTACGCGTTCGCGAGCCGCGCGAGCCACGAGACGAAGGCCTACTACAACTACGACATCAACGTCGACGGCGAGACCACGACGTTCGGGCAGACCCCAGCCGACTATTCGACGGACGTCCTCTCGAACGAAGCCGTGCGCTTCATCGACGGGGCACGCTCACCCTTCTTTCTGTACTTCGCGCCGGCCGCCCCCCATCTCCCCGCGATCCCGCCCCCTCGGTACGCCGACGCGTTCGACGACCTCAAGCCGTGGAGGCCGCCCAGTTACGACGTCTTGCCCGACGACCCTCCGGGTTGGCTGGCTCGCTCCGGCGGCCTCGACCCGGGCCGGCTCGCGGGCATCGACGAGGTCCGTCGCGACCAGTACCGGTCGCTGCTCGCGGTCGACGATGGCGTCGCGCGGATCGTGGACGCGCTCAAGCAGACGCACGCGCTCCACGACACCGTCCTGCTCTTCCTCTCGGACAACGGGTACCTCTGGGGCGAGCACGCGGTCGACGGCAAGGGCCTGCCGTACGAGGAGAGCATTCGGGTCCCGCTCGTCGTTCGCTACGACAGGTTCGCGACCGCGCCGCGAAGCGTCGACCAGTCGGTGCTGAACATCGACCTCGCGCCCACGATCGCGGAGCTTGCGGGCGTCACGGCTCCGCCGACGGACGGGCTGAGCCTCGTGCCGCTGCTCACCGGGGAGGGGGGGTGGCGGCGCCACGACTTCCTCGTGGATCACCTGGGCGGCAGGGCCCCCACCAGCTTCTGCGCGGTGCGTTCGAACGCCTCGATGTACGCGGTCTACGGCGACGGCTCCGAGGAGCTGTACTTCCTGAGGAAGGATCCCCTCGAGCTCCACAACCGCATCGCCGACGCTCCGGCCTCGGTCCTCCAGAGGCTCCGTGAGAGGGTCACGGCCCTGTGCGATCCGCCGCCTCCCGGCTTCGACTCCCTTCCGCTCTCCGCGTAGACCTCGGTATCCTTCGCCGATGTCCGCAACCCGGAGGCCGCGCGGCGTGTTGCGGCTCGCCCTCGCGGTCGGTCTGGCGCTCGCGATCCTCGCCGCCTGCACGTCCGACGAGCCCGGACCCGGCCCCGCCTCGTCCTCCGGGTCGGCGGATCCGTCCGCATCACCGACGTCGGAGGACGGCATCTTCAAGCTCGACCACCTGATCTTCATCGTGCAGGAGAACCGCTCGTTCGATCACTACTTCGGGACCTTCCCCGGCGCGGACGGCTTCCCGATGAAGAACGGGAAGATCGACGTGTGCATCCCCGATCCAGTCCTGCATCACTGCGCGCGTCCCTGGCACGACGCCGAGCTCGTCAACAAGGGAGGTCCGCACAACTGGGAGGCGACCGCGACCGACGTCAACGACGGGAAGATGGACGGCTTCATCCGGGCGCTTCCGAAGACGGAGCGCTGGTGCTCCATCCGGACCTCGCCGGAGTGCCGGCCGTACGTCGGGCCGAACGGGGAGCCCGACGTCATGAGCTACCACGACGATCGCGAGCTGCCGAACTACTGGACGTACGCGAGGCAGTTCGTCTTGCAGGACCACATGTTCGCCCCGTCGGACTCGTGGACGTTGCCGTCGCACCTCTACCTCGTCTCGGCGTGGTCGGCCTCGTGCTCGGATGCGTACGACCCGATGTCGTGCGTCTCCAACGTCGACCTTCGCAAACCCGGCGAGTTTCATCCGTACGGCAAGCCTCCCGTGTACGCGTGGACGGACATGACGTATCTCCTCGAGAAGTTCGGCGTCTCCTGGGGGTACTACGTCGGGCCCGGCACCTGCATCGACCCACCCTGCCCGGATCTGCCCGAGAACGCCGAGAAGACCCCTTCGGCGAAGAATCCGCTCCCCGGCTTCACCACGGTGCACGAGAACAAGCAGCTCGGGAACATCCAGAGCCACGACGACTATCTGACGGCCGCTCGCACGGGGACGCTGCCCTCCGTGTCGTGGATCGTTCCCGGCAACCACCACAGCGAGCACCCCGCGTCATCGGGCACGATCGTCGACGGCGAGGCCCACGTGACGCGGATGATCAACGCGGCGATGAACGGGCCCGACTGGGACTCCACCGCGATCTTCGTGACGTGGGACGACTGGGGCGGGTTCTACGACCACGTCGAACCGCCGTTCGTGGACGTGAACGGGTACGGCATCCGCGTGCCGGGCCTCGTGATCAGCCCCTACGCGAAGCAGGGCTACATCGATCATCAGGTCCTGTCGTTCGACGCCTACCTGAAGCTCATCGAGGATCGGTTCCTCGGCGGACAGCGGCTCGACCCGGCGACGGACGGCCGGCCCGACCCGAGACCAACCGTTCGTGAGAACGTCGACATCCTCGGCGACCTCCAGGAGTCGTTCGACTTCGACCAGCCGCCTCGGCCGCCGATGATCCTCGATCCCTACCCCTAGGACATCGAGCGCGTCGGAATTGCCACCGTTCGGTGGTAGCGGAGCGGGCCGGACCCGGGTGTAGGATGCGGCGACTTCACATCGGGTCGACGAGGGAGGGCTCCCCGCATGCTTCGTAGCAAGCTCGTTCGCATCACGGCCGTGATCGCGTTGGTCGTACTCGCCGGCGCGTGCAGCAGCAAGGGCTCCAGCGCAGCGCCCAACGGCGAGACGCCGGCGGGGGAGACATCGACCGCGGCGCCGCCGGTGCTCGGCGGCGCGAGCGCCGACGAGTACGCGGCCGCCGTGTGCACGGCGCTCGCGAGCTGGTCCACCTCGCTGCAGGCGCAGGCGCAGGACTTCGCGAACATCGCCACCGATCCGTCCTCGGCGGTCGACGGCATCAACGCGTTCGTCGACGAGACGGATCAGCTCATCGACACGCTCAACGCGCTCGGCGCTCCGGACGTGGAGGGCGGCGAGGAGGCTCACACCCTGCTCGTCAGCGCGTTGACCACGCTCCGGGACTCGTACGCGGGGCTCGCGGATGCGTTCGCGAACATCGATCCCACCGATCCGCAGGCGGTCACCCAGGCGCTGTCCGAGTTCGAGGCCGCCTTCTCGAACGACGACCTCTCCGCGCAGTTCGACGCCCTGCAGGACACGGAGATCGCACAAGCGTTCCAGTCGCAGACCGCGTGCACGGAAGCCGGGTTCGGGACCGGATCGGCGTCCGGCTAGGGCTCACCAGGACCGATAGTCGGGGATCCCGAAGGGGTCACCGTCGGTGAACCGCGTGGTTCCGAAGCGTTCGACGTCGTCCAGTGACCCCAGGAAGTCGGCGCCGAAGACCGCGGCGAACTCGGGCTTGTCGATGAGGTCGCGCTGGATCGCGGACTCCGGCACGTAGGGCCCGAGGTTGTCGCCGTACCGGTAGTTCCGCAGGAACGCCGCGATCTCGTCGGAGGAAACGCCCGCGTCCCAGAGGGCCTTGCCGTCCAGGAAGATCTCCGACGGAGCCACGTACTCGACGACGCCGAAGAGGCTGCGGCCGAACGCATCCTGGATGTTGGCCTCGAGCTGGATCGGGTCGAGCCGCGCGCCGTCGACGTCGTCGGGGATCGGGCACTGGCCGTGGTCGGCCGTGAGGATCATCGCGTACCGACCCGGCATCGTGCGCTCGAGGGTATCGACGAGCCGGCCGAGCTCCGCGTCGACGGCCTCGAGCACGATGCGCTCGTGCGGGTCGGTGAAGTTGTAGATGTGGCCGGTGTAGTCGGGCGACTTGAAGTTGATGAACAGGAGATCGGTCGCGGCGTGCGAGCCGAGGCCCTCCGAGCGGAGCGTCGCGTCGATGAGGTCGCCCTGGAATTGGATCACCGGCGGGCTGCAGCACGGTTCCTGGGCGCCCTGCGGGTCGAACTCGTTCGGGGGCGGCGCGATCGGCTCGTACGCGGCCTGGTGGCTCGCGAACGCGTCGAGACGCGGCGTCTCGGCCGGCAGACGGTAGAGATCGGGGTTGTGCGGCTGCCACGTGGACGGGTTCCCGAGCTCCTTGGCCTGATCCCAGAAGACCGCCACGGGCTTGTCACCACGCGATCGCGTCGTGCCACCGCGGCCGAGCATCCCGAGGTGCCAGACCTGGTAGCCGAGCTGGCCGACCCAGGCGTCGCCCCCGTTCGCGTCGTACCACTGGTCGGCGAGCGTGGAGAGCAGGATGTCGTTGGGGTCCGCGCGGCCGGCGACCCCGTACGCCTTGCGCACGCCGGAGCCGGCGCGCACGTTGTGGCCGGTGATCCCGTGGTCGCGCGGGTACGCGCCGGTGCCGATCGTGGCGTGCGCGCACGCGGTGACCGCGGGGAACGAGCCGTGGACCGCGTTCGTGTACAGGCGGCTCTTGCCGAACAGATCTCTGAGGTGCGGCCAGGCGTCCGGCCAATGTTGGAGCACGTTCCACCCTCCGCCGTCGATCACGAACACCACCACGAGGTCGGGGGCGGCGGGGAAGGCATCGAGGCCGGGGAGCGGCCGGCCCTCGCGGCCGATCGCGAGAAACTCGTCGAAGCCGATCATCTGCGCGATCGACGGGGCCACGTCGGCGAGCGTGACGCGGTCGGATGCTTCGGAGGGCGCGACGACGCCGGGCGCGTACACCGCGAGCGGGATGCGTTCCAGGTACATCCACACGCTCGCGTGGCTCGTGCGGGGGTCCCGGGGCACGAGCGACGTCGATTCGTTCTTGTAGTTCGAGCTGTTGAAGGGGGCGAGGAGCAGTTGGAGCTCGCCGGCACGCCCGGGGCGGTACGCGCGGTGGACCATCTGCAGGTACTCCGCCCCCAGGCCTCGGGCCATCTCCTCCATGACGGGTGTGGCGTCGGGCGCGAACAGCCGTCGAAACGATCGACCGACCAGGGAGCCTCCGGCGACCGCGCCGAGGCCGGAGAGCGCGGCCCAGGCCAGGAACCGTCGGCGGCCGGGGTCGCCCGGCTCCGCGTCGCCCGTGCGGCGAGGGGCCAGCCGGACAACAAGCGCGACGATCACAGCGGCGAGCCCGACCGGCACCGCGCGCGAGACGCCGAAGGCATACGCGACGCCGCCCGCAAGGCATCCGACCGCGATCGCGAGCCAGATCCAGGCGCGCGAGGACCCGGGGTTCTCCACGATGCTCGATTGTCTCAAACGCCCGGCGGGAACACGCCGAACAGCTTCAGGTGCGCTTGCGCTCGAGGTCGAGGAACGGCGTGGGGACCACCGTCGCGCCCACCTTGCCGCGCTCGCCCTCCACGGTCCATTCGACCGACAGGCGCGTGCCGGTGGGCTCCAGCGTGCGATCGATCGAGGCGAGGCCGACCATCTTCTTGATCGTCGGGCCCCAGCAGATCGACGTGACGCGTCCCACCTGCGAGCCCTCGCGGTACGCGGGGACGGGGTCGCGGTGCACCAGCGCAGAGACGGCGGGCGCGAGCCCGTGCCGGGCGTACATCGCCTCGATCGCGTCCCAGTCGAGCTCGACCCCCACCAGCCGTCGGGCGGGCCCGCCGGCGTCGGATTCGGCCTGCAGCGCCCTTCGACCGACGAACTCGACCGGCTTGCGCGGGTCCACCAGCCGCCCGAGGCCGATCTCGAACGGCGAGTAGCGCTGCTCGGGCGCGATCGCGTGCCGCGCCGAGGTGTACTCGACCTCGATGAGAATCAGCGCCGCCTCGACCCGCGCGACGTCGAGCGCGCGGATGCCGGCCGGGTAGAGTCCGAAGTCGGCGCCGGCCTCGATGAGCAGGTCCCATACTTCTAGCGCGCCGTCCCGCGGGATCCAGAGCTCGTACCCGCGATCGCCCGTGTAGCCGGTACGGGTCACGTCCACCTCGACGCCCCCGATCTCGGACCGGCGCCGGCGGAAGTACCGCACGTCCCGCCAGTCCTGTCGCGTGGCCGCCTCGAGCACCTCTCGGGAGAGCTTGCCCTGCAAGGCCAGTCCGGCGACCTCCTCGCTCACGTCTCGGATCTCGACGTCGAGCCGGGTAGCGTTCTGCAGGAACCAGCGGTACGAGGGGTCGGCGGCCGTCACGCGGAAGGAGGTCTCGGTGAGGCGCGTGACCGTCCCGTCGTCGACCACCTTGCCCTCCTCGTCACACCAGGGCGTGTAGTAGACCTGGTCGACGCGGAGCTTCGTGACGTCGCGCGTGATCACGCGATCGAGCAGCCGCTCGGCGTCCCGGCCCGAGATCACGTACTTGTAGAGCGGGCTGACGTCGATGAGCGCCGCCGCCTCGCGGATCGCGTTGTACTCGATGTCGTGGAAGTCGGCGTACGCGGCCGCCGCGTGGTACCCCGCCCACTCACCCCAGGCGAGCTTCGTGTTCAGCTCGGACTCGCGGGGGTAGAACGCGGTGCCGATGCTCACGACGAACCTCCTCGGACGCTCCCGGCCGTAGGGTATTGCACCCGTTCGGGGGGGCGCCGCAGGGGGGTGACCTCAAGTCAGGGGCGTGTTGGCGGGCGTGGAACGCGCCGATTAGCATCGGCGACCGGCGATCCCTCGTCGCCTCGAACGCGCTCGGATCGCATCGTCCCTGGAGGTCGCTCGATGGCCACGCGCTACGACGTCGTCGTGATCGGAGGCGGCCACAACGGCCTCACCGCCGCGGCCTACCTGGCAAAGGCCGGCAAGTCCGTGCTCGTGCTCGAGAAGAACGAGCTCCTGGGCGGGGCCGCGATGACCGTCGAGCGCTTCCCCGGCTTCCGCTTCAGCGCGATGAGCTACGTGGTGTCGCTCCTGCGGCCCGAGATCATCCGCGAGCTCGAGCTCCCCAGGCACGGCCTCGAGATCCTCCCGCTCGACGGGACGATCACGCCGCTCGACGGGGACTCCCTCTGGCGCGTGAACGACCACGGGCGCACCGTGCGCGAGCTCCGCCGGTGGTCGCTCAACGACGCCGAGGCCTACGAGGAGTACGGCCGGCTCATGGCCGAGATGGCGCGGTTCATCAAGCCGATCCTCTCGATCGTGCCCCCGGATCCCGGCAAGATCAGCCCGCTCGAGTGGCTGCCGCTCGTGGGGCTCGCGAAGGGGTTCCGCGACCTCCCGCAGAAGCTCCAGACCACGTTCATCCAGCTCATGACGATGTCGGCGGCGGACTTCCTCGACCAGTGGTTCGAGACCGAGCCGCTGAAGGCCACGATGAGCGCGTCGGGCATCATCGGCACGTTCCAGGGGCCGCGCTCGCCGGGCACCGCGTACGTGCTGCTGCACCACTACATGGGCGAGATCGACGGCGCGTTCCGGGCGTGGGGGATCCCCAAGGGCGGAACCGGCGGGATCAGCTACGCGATCGCGTCCGCCGCGCTCGCGGCGGGCGTCGAGATCCGCACCGAGGCTCCGGTCGCGCGGATCGCGGTGAAGGGCGGCCGCGCGACGGGCGTGACGCTCGCGTCGGGGGAGGAGATCGGCGCCGGCGCGGTGCTGTCCTCGGTCGACTCGAACGTGACCTTCCTGAAGCTGCTCGAACCGGGGACGCTCGAGCCCGAGTTCGAGCGGGAGGTTCGCCGGTACAAGTTCCGCGGCTCCTCCGGCAAGGTGAACCTCGCGCTCGACGGGCTCCCCGAGCTTGCGTGCAAGCCGGGCGTCGGGCCCTGGCTGCGCGGCGCGATCTCGTTCAGCCCGTCGCTGGACTACATGGAGCGCGCGTACGACGACGCGAAGTACGGCCGCTACTCGGAGCGTCCGTACATCGACTGCATCATCCCCACGCTCGTGGACCCCTCGATGGCGCCGCCGGGCAAGCACATCATGAGCTGCTTCGTGCAATACGCCCCGTACAAGCTCGAGGGCGGCGCGACGTGGACCCCTGAGCTGCGCGACGCGTTCGGGGAGAACGTGATCGACACGCTCGAGGAGCGGTTCCCCGACATCCGGAAGCGGATCCTCCACGCGTACGTGCTGTCGCCCAAGGACATCGAGGACCTCACCGGGCTCACCGAGGGCAACATCTTCCAGGGCGAGCTCTCGCTCGAGCAGCTCTTCTTCAACCGGCCGGTGCCCGGGTGGGCGCGCTACCGGACCCCCGTGCGGGACCTGTGGATGTGCGGCTCGGCCACGCATCCCGGCGGCGGGATCATGGGCGCGCCCGGCCGGATCGCCGCGCTCGAGTTCCTCCGGGCGAAGCGCGGCGGCAGGGCGGCGTGATGGCGGCGGCGTTCGACGCGATCGTCGTGGGCGGTGGCCACAACGGGATGGTGGTCGCCTCGTACCTCGCGAAAAGCCGCCGGAAGGTGCTGCTCCTCGAGCGCGAGCCGGAGGTGGGAGGGATCCTTCGCAACGCGGAGCTCGCGCCGGGATTCCACGCGCCGGGCATCGCGCACACCGTCGGTCGTCTTCGCGCCTCGGTGGTGCGCGACCTCAAGCTCATGCGTCACGGCTTCGAGCCGATCGAACCGGACGTGCGCGTGTTCGCCCCGCAGGCCGGCGGCGGAGCGCTCGCGTTCTGGAAGGACCCCGCGAGGACGGCCGAGGGGCTTCGCGTGTTCCACGCGGCCGATGCCGACGGCTACCTGCGGTTCGACCGGAAGGTGCGCGCGCTCTCGAGCTTCGTGGCGTACATCCTCGCCGCGACTCCGCCCGACGTGAAGGCACCGTCGATCGCCGACGCGATCGGCGGCCTGCGGCTGGGGAAGGCGTTCCGGGACCTGGGGGACAAGGCCGGTCGCGAGACGATCCGCGCGCTCCCGATGGCGATCGCGGACTTCGTGGGCGAGGCCTTCGAGCACGAGGGGATCCGCGGCGCGCTCGCGACCCGCGGCGTCCTGTACTCGAACGTCGGGCCGTGGGCCGCGGGATCGGCGGCCTCGTTCCTGGTCGACTCGGCGGGGAACGACGGCGGCGCCCCGGGCCAGAGCGTGGTCTCGCGCGGAGGGACGGCGGGGCTCGCGGCGGCCCTTCGGGCCGCCGCGACGTCGTTCGGGGTCGAGGTGCGCACCGGCGTCGAGGTCGTCGAGATCCTCACGCGCGGCGCGCGCGCGGCCGGCGTGCGCACCGCCGACGGCGGGACGATCGAGGCCCGCGCGGTCGTCTCCGCGGTCGACCCGAAGCGCACGCTTCGGCTCGTCGACCCCGAGGTGCTCGGCCCGCACCTCGTCTGGCGCGGCGAGAACATCCGGCAACCCGGGGCCACCGCGAAGGTGAACCTCGCGCTCGGGGCCCTCCCGTCGTTCGAGGGCGGAGCCGAAGAGCTGCTTCGCGGCCGGATCGTCATCGGCCACTCCATCGACCACGTCGAGCGGGCAAAGGACGCGTGGAAGTACGGCCGCGTCGCGGAGGAGCCGTGGCTCGAGGCCACGATCCCCACGCTCGCCGACCCGTCGCTCGCGCCGGAGGGCAAGCACGTGATGAGCGTGCTGTTCGAGGCGGCGCCGCGGAACCTTCGCGGGACGGACTGGGCCTCGGAGCGCGAGCGCGTGGGCGACCTCGCCGTGAAGACGCTCGAGCGCCACGCGCCGGGCCTCGGCGAGCTCGTCGAGGCGCGACAGGTCATCACGCCCGAGGACCTGGAAACCGAGTACGCGCTGACCGGCGGCCACGTCTACCACGCCGAGCACGGGCTCGATCAGTTCTTCGCATGGAGGCCGTTGAACGGCCACGCCCGCTACCGATTCGGGATCGAGGGCCTGTACCTCGCGGGCTCCGGCGCGCATCCGGGCGGCGGCATCACCGGCGGGCCCGGTGCGAACGCCGCGCGCGCGATCCTGCGCGACCTCAAGCGCTAGCGGCGCCCGGGCACGGCCCCACCGTCGTCGCGATGCCCTCGTGGTCGGACCCGGGCACGTCGAAGCGCCGGGAATCCGCCGCGCACCACGCGGGGTCGACGAACACGTAGTCGATCCGCAGCAGCAAGAGACCCCAGAGGCCTTTCGTGTAGGTGTCGCGCGCGTAGCTCGCGCGGTCCGCGTCGCGGAACGCGCTCGTCATCCGCCGATAGCCGAGCTCGCGGTCGCTCATGTTGAAGTCGCCGGCGATCATCGCGGGGCCGTCCTCGTTCTGCGCGGCGCGCGAGAGCCGCGTGATGAAGTCGAGTTGCCGCGCGAACGTGCTCTCGTACGCGGGGTTGAGCGCGTGCACGGCGTAGAGCACGATCGCGCCCTCCGGCCGTTCGACGAGCACGCGCATCGATCGCTGGTCGGGGAGCGAGCTGGGGAGCGGCAGCGCGCGCAGCGGGTAGCGCGACCGGACGACGATGCCGGGCCCGAGGACCTCGAACGGCCGCTCGTGGTCGGCATCGGCGAGGAGTTCGTCGAAGCCCTTGCCGGTCTCGACGGCAACGAGCACGTCGGCGTCGGATCGCGCGAGCACGCGCGCGGCGTCCTCGGGCGTCGGGTTGCGGTCGAAGACGTTCGCCGAGACGACGCGGATGGGATCGACCGGGGCGGGCGTGGACTGCGACATGCGAGGGCCGACGATCACGACGAGCGCGAGCGCGATCACGGAGGCGGCCACGATCAGCGTCCGGCGGTTGCGCCCGACGATCGCGAACGTGAGAGCGAGCGCGAGGCCGACGAACGCGAGCAGCGGGAACGCGACCGCGAACGGCTCGGCGATCCACCCGACGTCGCGAACGAGGAACCAGGTCCAAGGCGCGGCCGCCGCGAGCGCGGCGCGGATCCAGGGATGCGAAGGCGAGGCGTAGCGCACGATGCGGCGAGCGTAGCCCAGCACGGTCGTGATGAGGCCGAAGGGCGGCGTGTGGGATGCTTCACGGCCATGGGCGACCTGCCCGACTTCCGGATCGAGACCAGCGAGCTGCGCGCCGACGACGAGTTCGCCGAGTTCGACTCCGAGGACCTACCGTACTACTCGGACTGGCACGGGTCGTTCGAGAAGCTTCCCTGGGCGACCGACGACGAGAGCTTGCGCGCGTCCGGCGCCGACGTCGCGATCGTGGGGGCGCCGCTCGACGACGCCGTGTCCTCGCGGCCGGGCGCGCGCTTCGGTCCGCGAGCGATCCGCATGGCCCCGACCACCTGGAGCACCGGGTGGGCATGGTCGATCCAGCTCGAGCGAGAGCCCTACGCGAACCTGAAGGTCGTCGACGCCGGCGACGCGCCGGTCGTGCCGGCCCGGCTCGCGCGCGGCCTCCGGGTGATCCACGAGAAGGTCTTCCGCGTGGCGCAGAGCGGCGCGATCCCCATCGTGCTGGGCGGCGACCACTCGATCACCTATCCGAGCGCCGCTGCCGTCGCGCGCCACGTGCACCCGCGCCGGGTCGGCATCGTGCACTTCGACGCGCACGCCGACACCGGCGAGGACCAGTGGGGGTCGCTCGTGGGCCACGGCACGCCGATGCGCCGCCTCATCGAGGAAGGCTGGGTCGACGCCCGCAACTTCGTGCAGATCGGCCTCCGGGGCTATTGGCCCGACAAGGAGACGTTCGCGTGGATGCGGGAGCAGGGGATGCGCTGGCACGCGATGGTGGAGATCGAGGAGCGCGGCTCGGAGGCCGTCGTCGCGGACGCGATCGAAGAGGCGCTCGACGGGCCCGATTGCGTGTACCTGTCGGTCGACATCGACGTCGTCGACCCCGGCATGGCGCCCGGCACCGGCACGCCCGAGGCCGGCGGCATGCTCGCGCGCGAGCTCCTGCGGGCGGTGCGCCAGATCGTCGGAAAGGTCGACCTCGTCGGCATGGACGTCGTGGAGGTCTCGCCGCCGTACGACCACGCCGAGCTCACGGCGATCCTCGCGCACCGCGTCGTCATGGAGGCGATCACGTCGCTGTCGGCGCGCCGCGGGTAGCCTTCCCGGCATGTGTCGTTCGATCAAGACCCTGCGCCGCGCCGAGGAACCGGCTACCGACGAGGAAGTGGTCGCCGCCGCACTGCAGTTCGTGCGGAAGGTGAGCGGGTACCGAGAGCCCTCGCGGAAGAACGCCGAGGCGTTCCACGAGGCCGTCGACGCGGTCGCCGAGGCCTCTCGGAGGCTCCTCGACGCCGTCGCCCCGACGGCGAGCTGAGGTCCGTGGGGGCGGTGCATCCGCTCGACCCCTCGCCGGCCGAGATGCGGGCGATGGGGGAGGCCGCGCTCGACTACGTCGTTGGGCTGATCGCCGGGCTCGACGACGCGCCGGCGACGAACGCCGAGCGCGGGGTCGAGGTTGCTCGTCGGTTGCGGACGTCGCCGCCCGAGACGGGCG